>JAGXHD010000245.1 GCA_024636395.1 Sulfitobacter sp. | reverse complement strand
GCTTTCGACGACGATCCCGGTGTGTATAGACGAGCTGCCAGGTTTTCTTGCCAGTGGGCAGCACCCGCAGGAACAGGCCATCCCCGTCGCTCAGCAGATATTCCTTCTCCCCCGGCTTGGCGTTCTGGCAACACAGGGCCAGCTGGGATACGAGGCTTGGCTCAACTTCTTTACCAGCCTCTTCGTGCTCTATTTTATCGTAGATTGCTCGTTCATCGGGATACAATATTACCGCACGAACAAGCGGCAACTGGCGCAGCTTCGTGCAGAGAACGCCCATGCCAACCTAGCGCTTGATGCAAAGACAGAGTTCCTGTCCACCGTCAGCCACGAATTGCGCACCCCGCTCACGTCGATCCGGGCCTCCCTCGATATGACCCTTGCCGGTGCATTCGGCCCGATGCCCGATAGATCTGCACAGGTTCTCAGCATCGCCCAGCGCAACACAGTCCGCCTCAGTGTACTGATCGACGAGCTGCTGGATCTGCAGAAAATCGAAGTTGGCAAGATGAAGTTCGATTTCTGCACAGTACAGCTTGCAGGACTTATCTCGGATGCGGTCACAGATAATCGCGCCTACGCCACGGAGCTCGATGTGACGCTGAAAATGCTGCCCGTCGACACCGATCTTTGCGTGCGCGCCGATCCAATGCGGCTCGAACAGGTCATTACCAATCTGCTGTCGAACGCCACCAAATTCTCCGAAGCGGGCAGCGAGGTCGCGGTCAGGTGCGCATCAGCGTGACCGATCGCGGCGCTGGCGTTGATCCCGCAGACCGTGCCCGCATCTTCGACAGCTTCAGCCAGCTCGAGAATACGGGCATCCGCAAAGTGAGCGGGACCGGGCTCGGCCTGAGCATCTCGAAGCGAATCGTGGAAGCCCACGGGGGTCTGATCAACTTCGAGCCCAACCCCGGCGGCGGGACGATATTTTACGTGGAACTCGCGCGCATCGCCGCACAGGAGGCAATACCTTTGCTCAGGGCAGTAAAATAACCCGTTCCCTTTGCCCCAATCGCTGCAAGTCAGCTTCTCCCGCGCCCTCTAACACTTGGGACGGCGTGAAAGTTTGCGAATGGATCTGTATTTACAACGCGAGGGATCGCGCAGATGATTTCATCCTGTCCCCTGCTTCGGAATCGAGTACCGCGCCGTGACAGACCACATCTCCCTCGCACCCGCATCAGACCCAAGACATGCCATCGCAGATACGCTCGAGATGGATATCATCTTTGGTCGGCTGCCCCCCGACCAACGCCTTATCGAGTACGATCTGATGGCGCGCTTCACCGCATCCCGCCACAAGGTTCGTTGCGCGATCGATACCCTGGCCCTACGCGGGCTCGTGGTGCGAGAGACGAACAAGGGTGCCCATGTCTGCCGGTACAGCGGCGCCGAAATCCTTCAGATCTACGAGCTGCGCGGCATCCTTCAGGATGCCGCTATCCGGCGGATACACTTTCCGGTCGATCCGCAGACCATCGAGGCGTTGCGCCAGATCGACGCGGCGCATGTCAAAGCCGCGCATGTCGAGAACTACGCAGAGGTATTTCACCTCAACAACCTGTTTCACCGGACGATTTTCGCCTGCTGCAAAAGCCGATTCCTCGTGGAGGCAATAGAGCTTCAGGCCCATCGCACCTACCCTGTACGCACCAATAGTTTCATGCAATCAGGCTATCTGTCACTTGCCCAGCGCGAGCATAGAAAGATGATCGACGCATTGGAGCATGGGAATGCGGAAGCGCTGATCCTGCTCACCCGCACGCATATGATACGGCCTATGCGAGACTATCTCGCGCAGTATAACCTCACGCCCTGAGCAAAGCCTGACCGCGGGCTGACTGAGGCCTTTAGATCAGTCTCGATTTGGCTTTGGCGCGCTGCGCACGCAAACGGCCTATGTCTCGAGCGCGGTGCACGGGTCTCCTTGAACTACCATCTCTTGGCTGCGGAATCGTCCTAATTTCGCCACCATTAGCCGCCACCTTTGCATCTATTAGTTGTGTTGAGCCACATATTGCGCGGAGTACCCTGAGATGAAAATTCTCGCGACAGATGATGATCCGATAATCTTGGAGCTTCTCTCCGAGTTTCTGGACACCATCGGCACACATGACCTTACGGCCGCCACCTGTGCACAGGATGCCATCGCCTTGCTTGATGCAGCAGATGATGAGCCTTTCGATTGCTTCCTGCTCGACATTCAAATGCCAGGCATTGATGGAACGGCCCTCGCGCGTCACATCCGCCAAATGCATACCTACGCCACAGCCCCGATCATCATGCTTACGGCAATGTCCGAGAAGCGCTACATCGATACCGCTTTTGCGGCGGGTGCCACGGATTACGTCACCAAGCCTTTCGATCTGACCGAGTTGCGCGCCCGGATCAACTTGGCCGAACACCAAGTGCTGAGCCGCCGATCCGAGCATGGCAGAGCCTTTGTCTCGCCTGCGGCGCAGGATGCTTCAGCAGTCTTGGATACCATTGATCTGCACGCACCACTCGACCTGCATGACATCGATAACGTCATCAGCTGCACAGCCATGGAAAACTACGTGGCTCAACTGTCGCGCAGTTCGCTTTTTGGCTCCACCGTGTTCGCTTTTGCCCTGCGAAAACCGGAGACATATTGCGAAACCCTCTCGCCCGCCGAGTTCAAATTCCTCATCGAGGACGTTGCAGAGGTCATCTCCGACAGCCTCGATGGCCACCAGTTCCTGATGACCTATGCGGGCAGCGGCACCTATCTGTGCATCACCGAAAGCGGCTGGCGCCCCGAAATGCCGCGCTTGATGGATGCCGTAAACTTGCGCCTGAGCCGTGCGCAGATCAGATCCAACAGTGGTCAGGAGCTCTATCCTAGGGTCAGCGCGGGGGCTGCGATCCGTCTGGTATGGAAATCGGGGGATCAGATCCTGAACACCCTCAATACCGCACAGGCTTCTGCCGAAGAAGCAGCCATCGAGTTCGAACGCCTCAAGACCGACTTTTTTCAAATTGGGAGATCCGCATGAACGCACTCGCCTTTGCACCGCTTGCCAATGAGTTGCCGGGCCTCGATCGGATCCGCCTGCGGTTTATCGAACTGTTGGGCGTCCGCAAAGGCGAGATTGCGCAGTATGCTCTCGCCGCCTGGGACGGCGAAACCGCCGAACAAATCAACCAGAACCTCAAAGCGGCCTGCAGTATTCTCCATCAGATATCCGGCACTGCCGGCACTGTGGGATATCCTGATCTGGGCCTTACCGCGCAACAATGCGAAGCCCAGATCATCGCACATCTTGAAGGGGATTACGCCGATCTGGCGATTTGCCCCGGAGAGATTGTCTGGTTTATAGATACTTTCGTCGAAGCCTGCACCGCACTGACAGAACAAGGCTGAGCGCTTCTGTCCCGCGCGGATCACCAGCCCCAATTCTCACCGCATCGCTTCCTTGATCTGATCGCCGAGTGCCATCGGATCAAAAGGCTTCCTGATTACCTCCGCCGCACCGACAGCGCGCAGTTCCTCAAGCTGGGCGAGTTGCGCGCGCGCTGTCATGAAAACAGCTGGGGTCCGGGCGAATTTCTCAATGGCGCGGATCCGCGTCAGCGTCTCCTTGCCGGTCATACCCGGCATCATCATATCGAGCAGCAAAACATCGGGGCTGAGCCGATCCAGCATCGCAATCGCGTCGGCGCCGCTGGCGCATTGCACGACTTCGAAGTCCCCAGAAAGCTCAAGCGCCAGCCGGGCAATTTCCCTGATATCCGTATCGTCTTCGACATGCAGCAGTCTGATCATCCGCGGCCTCAATTATCGACTTCGGCAAACGCATCGCAAGCGCTCAAGCTCTGCGCCCGCCCGAAAAGCACAACAGGACTGCGCATCGCTCCATCCATTTCGATGTGTGCCGTGCTAACCCTATCCGCGAAGGCATGAATATTCGCTTTACGAGCCAGGGTGTTTTGCAACCACCGGTGGGCGACACGCAGCCCCCACGCACGCACTGCCGAAATTACTGTCCGGCCTGATGTCATGGGCCCCGACATCTAACTCCAAACGGGATCTGCTCAATGAATTGAATCGCTTCCCATGGCACAAATCGCCCTCAAAATCGCGCCGCCGCGAGAAAGTGGTGCCTCAGCGTGATCCTGCCCTCAGGATTTGCACTTTCAGCCTTCCCCAGCAGTCGCGCATCATGTTGAGAGGCCGAATACTCCCATCTGCTTTCGAAAGAGGCACGCTGCAAGACTCAGGCCACATTGATAGAGTATCCTAAAGGCACGCGTTGTCCCCACGATGAACTCCCGACTATCCGGCAGCTTTCTGGACCTGCACGATGTCGCACTCATGCGAAGTGGCGATCGGGCAGGTAAACCAGAACACCGTGCGCCGTCCGGCAAATTGCTCAAATCCGATCTCGCCGCCGAGGCGGATCACTATCTGGCGCGCGATATTGAGTCCAAGGCCGGTGCCACCCTTGATGCGCGTGTCCGATCCATCCACCTGCGTGAATGCCCCGAATATCTCCTTGTGAAAACTCTCGGGAACCGGTGTGCCGGTGTTCTCCACATACACCACGACCTCCTCGTCACGCCGGTCGTGGCGGATAACAATGGGCGTATCGGGGTCCGAAAACTTGCAGGCATTACTAAGAAGATTGAGTAATACCTGCCGCAAACGCGCCGCGTCTGCCAACACGCACAGCCCGTTCTTGGGGATTGTCATGTTCACTGTATTGTTATGCGCATCCGCAAATGACGCAAGCTCCGCTGACACCTGCGCAGCGAGGTCGTGAAGATCAAGGTTCTCCAACTCAAACACCACCTCCCCGGACGAAATACGCTCCAGATCGAGGATGTCGTTCACCATTTCCGTGAGTCGCTCAACGTTAGTAGTCGCTATATCCAGAAGGCGGCGCGCCTTGTCGGACAAGACACTCCGCGCCGTCCCATTCAGCAAGCTGAGCGCCCCCTTTATCGAGGTCAGCGGCGTTCGCAGCTCGTGGCTGACAGTCGCGACAAACTCGCTTTTCATCTGCTCGACCCGCTTTTGATCGGTGATATCGATGATCTGTGCGATATAGACATATTCAGCCCTGTTCTTGTCGAACGTCCAGCTGAGATTGAAAAGGCCCCAGCGCTTCTCGCCGCTCCGAGTGCACAGCGGAAACTGGTTTTGGTAAGTTTTCGATTGATCCGACTTGAGCAAACCGCGCACATCCCGCGACAGTGTCACAAAATCCTTGCGAGACAGAAGATGGCTCAGTCACATCTTCTTGTCCAAGACATCAACCTCATAGCCACTCAGTGTAGACAGCGCACTGTTCACGGTGATGAAAGTGCCCGCCTCGTCCATCACCGCCATCCCGACAGGGGCATCCTCCAGAACCATGCGAAAGCGCGCCTCGCTCAACTCCAGCGCATTGCGCGCGTGGCGCAGGGAGGTGATATCCGATTGGGTGCCAATCAACCCTGTCGCCCGTCCCTCACCGTTTTGGGCGCTGGGGACGGCATCGGAATACATCCAGCGCCAGGTGTCACCGAATCTGAAACGGTATTCCGCCACGCTCCGGGGCGCTTCCCCGTTGATGCAGCGGCGATCAGCCTCGATCAGTCCAGCCAAGTCGTCCGGGTGCACCCGCGCCAAAAAATGTGCACGGTGGTCAAACGCCTCGCCTAATCCATCCGTGCCCATGATTCTGTGCCAGGTTTCCGACATCTCGGCTTCGCCCGTCACAAGATCGATCTCAAAGATACCAATATTCGCTCCGTTCAGCGCAATATCATAGCGCCGGTGCAGTCTCTCGATCGCCCGACGGCCGTTGATCTGCTCTGTCACATCCCGGATCAGGACAGCGGTCTGAACTTTATCTTCCGCAGCATTCCATGTATTTATCTGCACATCGAGCATCAGCCGCGCACCAGATGCAAGGATGCCTTCGGCGTTGGAAATCGTGCCGTTTTGCGCCCCTCTGCGCAGCTTCACGAACTTGTCGAAGGAACATCCCTTGAAGGCAGCGCGCGGCAGACCGAACAGCGCCGCCGCCGCCTCATTTGCAAAGACAATCCGCGCATCGCCATCGAGCACCATCACAACCGAGATGTTCGTCCCAAACTGGGCTTGGGTCTCCTGCGCACCCGCGCTTGGCTGCTGCATCAGCAACTGCGCCAGCGCCATCCGTCTGCTCTGCCGCGAAGCCATGGATCGCCGCGCCCACCAGACCAGCACCGCAAAAAATACACCCAGTGCAAACAGCGCATATGGGAACGATCTGATATAGCTCGCATCGAAGGTCGGTGTGCCCAAACCAGCGAGGAGCCATGCGCTTTCGTTTTGCGCGCTGGTGTAGAACGGCGTGAAAGCTCCAGCTTCGGCCGCAGCTATGGTACTGGAAAACAAGACGCCGTCCGGATCGGCCTCTCTGCGCTTTGTAACCGCTCCAGATCCGCCCGCTTGCGGGAAGAATCCCACCTTTACAGCAAAAAACCCAGCCGCCTCCGTCCCAGCATCTTTCGTGGGGAAACTTTGCACGATCACGGTCTCGGGGCTGCTTCGCGCCAGCGCGAAGGCGGGACGCTTTGTGTCAACCGCGGCCAAGTCCATGCCTGCGTTCAGGACGCCTGCAGAACGGAAAGCTAAACACGGAAAAATCATCCGTTCTGATCGCTCCTGCGCATGCCAATTCTCGCGCGCGGTTGGGCGCCCGACTGATGCATCACCCTTCGCATCCACCAGATGGACAAATCCGATTCCCTTTATCCTTGGCGCGCTGCCCTTGGAATCCCACCCTTCGACATAGGCCTCGAACTCGAGCGAGCCGAGACCGGGGCAGATATGCGCTCCGGCCCCCATACACAAACTGACGCTCCCCAAAGTATGCGTCGCCAGATCGAGAAACTTCGAATTTGCGTGTCGTTTCTCGGATTTCTGGGCGTAGTTGAACGCCGTTATCGCGACAAGGATGCAGACGGGAAGGAGCAGGCCGCTGCCACGATACGATGTGAGAAGCCACCGCAGAACTCCCGCGCTGTGCGGCTGGGGCACAGCTGCATGCGGCACATCCCCAGGATAACCGGAGACCGTCGCACGCCACTTCTCAAGAAACGCAGTCGGGGTCAAAAATTCAAGCTCCACAGCGTAGGATTGCGTGAACACCTAGGCGGTAAAGATTAACAGGGGCTGACGCCGCGCGCAGCCGGGTGCCTGAATTTAGACTAAATTGCGCGGATCAAAAGGGCCCCGGACAGGCACACCACGAGCAGCCCCGCCGCCACTTCAAGCATCGGCATCACCCAGGCCAGCATGCCTGCGCTCGCCAAACTGCGGATCATCCCGCCGCGAAATCCGGCAGCAGCGACGCCCACCGCGACCGTGACGGAAGCCGTACCCAGCGCCATGGCAAAGGCACCCGCAATTCCCGCGGCAGCGATCCCCATCTGCCATGTGATGATCAGTACGAAAAGCGCACCGGTGCAGGGCCGCATCGCAATCCCGCCAATCAGCAAGAGAGCATCGCGCAGGCTATGGGCTTGCTCGGCCTCCGCAATCGAGGGGCCGTGCCTGTGACCGCAGCTGCCGCAGATATCACCATGGCCCTCGTGCGTGTGGCCTTGCGTTTTTTGTGCCCCCCGCAGCTGAATGAACCCGCGCGCCAAAAGCCAAAAGCCGATCGCAGCGATCATGGCATAGCTCATCGGCGCCAGCCAATTCTCGGCAGCCCCCACCATCCGCTCGCGCGTCAGGCCCAACAACCACAGGCCCCCATAGGCGAGTAAAATAGCCGTAACCGCCTGACCAAGGCTCGACAGCAATGCGATCAGCGACAGACGCACCATCGGCACCGACCGTGCCAAACCGTAGCCGCCCACCAGAAGCTTGCCGTGGCCCGGACCGATCGCATGGAAAAATCCGTAGGCAAAACAGCTGCCCATCAGAAGCGCATAAGCTCCTGCCTCGCCACCGCGCAGGGCCCGCAGCGTCCGCGCGATGCCGTTTTGAAAGTCACGTTGCTCGCCCGCTGCCCAGCTGGCCAGCCCGGTGAACCCCCCGCTCAGCCAAAGCCACGCCAAGAACAACGCAGCTATCGCAAGGGCAAGCGCTAGAGCGCGGCGCATGTCACCTCGATCCGGGTCGCAAATTGTGCGCCAATATCGCCGAGGCCCGCAGCCTCCATATCGTAATCCTCGGGCATCGCCGCGATCTCGGCCTGCATCATCGCCAGCGCGCCCCTGATATCGGGCACATCGAGCGTCACATCACATCCCTCCCGGCCCTGTACCTGCACGGGCAGTTCTACATCATAGGCGGTGTAATAGGTGGCGTCATAGGGGATGAACACCAGCGGTCCAGTGATCTGAGGCGCGCCCTCAATGGCGCGCAGATGCGTCGTCACGATCTTGCCATCGCGCATCGCGGCCGTTGGCGCCGAAGGCTTTGACAGGACCAGCGGTGCTCCGTCCAGAGTGCCCACCAGATCCCCGTTATACCCCGGAATCCACTGCATATCGAAGCCTGTCAGCAGCGCCAGATCTTCAGGTGTCAAAACTTCGTCATAATCGCTGTCCACCCCCATATCCTCGGTCACCAGCAGCGAATAGAGTTCATCGTATTCCCATGTCACCTGCACATGAGTGAGCCGGTTTTGCCCGTCGACAAGCATCACCAGACCGGTGTTCACGAAGATATGCGGATGCGCGGCCAGCGGCGGCGCGAACAGGGAGAGGCAGAGCGTGGCGATTGTTTTCATGCGTTCCAATCTACGCCTGCGTCAAGCGGTGTACAATCACACAAACGCCTAGAGGGCGGCAGTAATCAGCCGCCCCAGCCGTGCGATGCCCTCGTCGATCTGCGCTTGTGCCGTGCGGCTGAAACTCAGGCGGATGGTATTGCTGCCGCTGCCATCGGCGAAAAAAGCATGGCCGGGGACAAAGGCAACCCTTTCAGATTTGAGGGACTGCGCCAGCAAGTCCGCGCCGCTCAGATGTTTTGGCAGATCGAGCCAGATGAACATGCCGCCTTCGGGCCGCGTCCACGTCACACCTGCAGGCATATGCGCCTGCAAGGCGGCGAGCATAGCGTCCCGCCGCGCGCTGTAGGCCGCTTTGATCTTACCCACATGGCTGTCGAACTGGGCGCGCGCCACAGTGGCGATCGCCATCTGGTTGATGGTGGAGCTGTGCAGATCGGCGGCTTGCTTGAGCAGCACCAATTGGCTGATCACGTTACGCGCACCGCAGACCCAACCCACGCGCAAGCCCGGCGCCAGCGTCTTGGAAAAACTCCCGCAATAGAGCGTGCGGCAGTCGTCGATATCACCTTTCCGCTCGATCTCGCGCGCCAGAACGGGGGCCAGTGCCTCCCCTTCGTAGCGCAGCGATTGATAGGCAGCATCCTCGATCACTGCGATATCGAGCGCGTCGGCCAGATCAATCACCCGCTCGCGCATGCCCGCATCAAGCGTCTTGCCCGTCGGATTGGCGAAATCCACCGACATATAGGCAAATTTAACCCGGCCTTCCCCAGCAGCCTCTGCATAGTCGGACGCTGAGCGGTTCGTTTCAGGGTCCAGCCGATCGTAGCGCGGCTCGTAGGCGTTGAACGCGCCCAGCGCACCCAAATAGGTGGGCCAGCCCACGAGTGCGGTATCACCGGGGCTCAGCAGCAATTTGCCCAAGTAATCCAACGCCTGCTGCGAACCGGACGTGATGAGAATATTGTCGCGCGTACACGGGATGCCCAGCCGCGCCATTTCTTCCACGATCCAATCGCGCAAGGGTGTGTATCCTTCGGAGACGGAATACTGCAGCGCGGTCGCCTGGTTGGCGGGGCTCAGCGCATCGGCGAATGCTGCGGCAAACGCGTCCGCTGGAAACAGGTCAGGATCAGGGATGCCGCCTGCAAAAGAGATGATGTCGGGCTGGTCGAGCAGCTTGAGAAGCTCGCGGATCTCGCTCGCTTTCATCCGGTCATTGCGTGTCGCGAAAATCTGGTGCCAGTCCATGTGTCCCTCCCCGAACGATGGTGTTCGAGCACAGAACAGGGATTCGCAATTTAGGTCAATAAGTATGTCCTATGTGACCGAAGCGGCCCTATCGGCGCTCACCGCTTAAGATAGCCGAGCAGGCGGTTTTCGGACGCGCGCAGGCCCGATTTAGCCGCATCGTACCGGACCGGTTCGTGCCCCGCCAGATCGATGATATCGGGATGGATGTAGCTTTTGCGCGCCACGGTGGGGGTGTTCGACAGTCGCGCGGCGGCAGCCTGCGCCATCTGCTTGATCGTGGCCTCTCCCCGCTCCGCTACCTCATAGGCGGCAACGCTCCCTGCCCACGTACGAAACGTCTTGGCGGTGACCGCCTCATCCCCTGCCGCATCAGCGATGTAACCGTTGAGCGCTTGAGACGATATTGTGTGTGTATCTCCATCCTCGTCTAGCCACGTCAGCACTTCGGCACCGGGCAGGTCGTCGATTTTGTTCAGAGCCCGGCTCAGCGTGCGGTCCTTGAGCAATCTGCACACGCGTTTGCCACCCTTTGCGGTATAGCGAAGACGAAGCCCGCCATCCTCCAGTGCGATGTGCTTGTTACGCAGCGTGAGCGCGCCATAGCTGCCGTTTTGCGCAGTATAGTCGGGATTGCCGATCCGCAGCGCCGCACGGTCGATCAAGGTCACGGCGCAGGCCAGCGCGAACTCGCGCGCGCCCGCCTCTTCCTTCAGATCCCGGCCGAGCCGAGCGCGCAGCCGCGGTAAAGCCTGCCCGAAATCCACAAGCTTGTCGAATTTGTTCCGGGCCTGAACCTGTGACCATTTCTCATGGTATCTATATTGCTTGCGCAAACGCGCATCGCGGCCCGTGGCCTGCAAATGCCCATTGGGCAACGGGCATATCCAGACATCCTCATAAGCGGGCGGCACCGCAAGTGCGGCCAGTCGGGCGCGCTCGGTAGCGTCGGCAATGCGTGTGCCATCCGGCGCGAGATAGCTGAAGCCCCGCCCGCGCCGCATGCGCCGGATACCCGGCTGGTCATCGCTGTAGTAGACCAGCGCATCGCTCATGCCTTGCGCACTTCCGAGGCAAGCTTGAGCACTGCATCGCCATCGTCTTGCTTGATGTAAAGCGCGGGATCATCCTGCGTTCCGTTCCGGGTCACTTTGGTGCCCTTGATCATACGGGTGGTCCGTTCCGGGAAGATACTTTGCACTTTGCCGCTGGCCGTGCCATCGCCCCAGTCCCACTCGACTGCGTTGCCTTCGGAATATGCCATGATTGTCTCCCTTGATTGTCTGTTGATCAACCAAGGGGCGGGCCGGTTGGTTCCGTCAGACCCGCCAGCGCAGCAGCCGCCGCTCCAGCACACCGATCGCCCAAGACAGGGCCACACCCAACACAGACAGAATAACCACGCCGGCAAACAAGCGCTCCAGATCGTAAAGGCTCCCTGCCTCTAAGATATACGCTCCCACCCCGTATTGCGCGCCCAGCATCTCGGCGG
>JAGXHD010000244.1 GCA_024636395.1 Sulfitobacter sp. | reverse complement strand
ATGTGATGACCCTGCCACTGGTCCGGCTGGGGCCAGAGCTTGCCCGCCTTTCGCCGTCAGAGCTTTTGATCGCTGAGGGCAAGGAGGCGGAACATCGCTCATTAGAGACTGATTTCAACCTGTCACTCACGACACTGGCCCGCGCCAGCTTTGACAGCACCGGTGCCGAGACCCGCATTTGCACGCTTTTCGGTGTCACATCGCTCGATGCTTTCGGCAGCTTCACGCGGGCCGAAGTTTCGGCGATGGGTGCCCTGATCGAA
This sequence comes from Sulfitobacter sp., assembly GCA_024636395.1. Lineage (GTDB taxonomy): Bacteria > Pseudomonadota > Alphaproteobacteria > Rhodobacterales > Rhodobacteraceae > JAGXHD01. The sequence continues at coordinate 7,025 of JAGXHD010000244.1, read as the reverse complement.
TATCTGGACATGACGCAAAAGGGTAATCTGCCGTTGTTGCGAAAGCCGGTGAAGGAAGCGGAGGCGCTGACGATCCAGATCGACGCGGCGACGCGGCGCAATCTGGAGTTGACACATGCGCTCACAGGCGGCCGCGCGGGATCACTCCTGTCAGTGATGGACAAGACCGTGACAGCCGTAGGCGCGCGTCTGCTGGAGCGACGTATTTCGAGCCCGTCACGGGTGTTAGAGACAATCCAGGCGCGGCTTGACGCGGTGGATTTCATGCTTGGCGCGAGCGGGCGGCTGCACGATGTTCGCAGTATTCTGCGCAACGTGCCCGATCTTGAGCGGGCGCTCTCGCGCATTTCCCTCGATCGCGGCGGCCCACGGGACCTAGCGGCCATCCGCAACGGGCTGATCGAGGCAGACCGACTGAACGCTATGCTTGATCCCGGCACGCTACCGCCACTCTTGAGGCAAGCACACGAGAGATTGGCCAACCACGACGATTTGATCGACCTGCTCAACGATGCGCTAATCGCCGAGCCACCGCTGCTCAACCGCGATGGCGGCTTCATCGCCCAAGGCTACCACGAGGAACTCGACGAGGTCCGTCAACTGCGGGATGAGGGGCGGGGCGTCATTGCTAGAATGCAGGCGCAATTTGTCTCTGACACAGGGATTTCGGCACTTAAGATCAAACACAACAATGTGTTGGGTTACTTCATAGAGACGACCGCCACACATGCCGAGAAGATGCTTTCACCGCCCTTATCGGATACGTTTATCCACCGCCAGACGACGGCTAATCAGGTCCGCTTTACGACCGTCGAACTGTCAGAGCTCGAGACGAGGATTTTGAATGCGGGAAATCATGCGATTGAGCTTGAAAAACGGCTCTACGAGGCCCTGAGAGCCGCAATCCTCAAGAAATCCGGCGAGATTGGTGAAACATCGGCCGCCCTCGCAGAGCTTGATCTGGCCGCTGCCCTTGCAGATCTCGCGCAAGCGGAGAACTGGGTAAAGCCTGTCGTCGATACCTCCCGTGCATTCGACATTCAGGGCGGGCGGCATCCCGTGGTCGAGCGCGCGCTGGCGCAGCAATCGGGCACGCCGTTCGTGGCGAACGATTGCAATCTCAGCGCCGATACCGATGCCGCGATTTGGCTTTTGACCGGCCCGAACATGGCCGGGAAGTCCACCTATCTGCGGCAGAACGCGCTCATAGCGTTGATCGCCCAAATGGGTAGCTACGTCCCTGCCCGTGCCGCGCATATCGGGATCGTGAGCCAGCTGTTCAGCCGCGTCGGCGCCTCAGACGATCTGGCGCGGGGCCGCTCGACCTTCATGGTCGAAATGGTTGAGACAGCCGCTATCCTCAATCAGGCGGACGACCGCGCGCTTGTAATCCTCGACGAGATCGGGCGCGGCACAGCGACATACGATGGCCTCTCCATCGCCTGGGCTACGCTGGAGCATTTGCACGATGTAAACCGCTCCCGCGCGCTCTTTGCCACGCATTACCACGAGATGACGGCGCTGGCCGGAAAGCTCGACGGTGTGGATAACGCGACAGTTACGGTCAAGGAGTGGGAGGGCGAGGTCATATTCCTGCACGAGGTCAAAAAAGGCGCGGCAGATCGCTCTTACGGGGTGCAGGTTGCACAGCTTGCGGGCCTGCCTGCTGCTGTGATCGCCCGCGCGCGCGTGGTTCTCGAAGCGCTGGAGAAAGGTGAGCGCGAAGGCGGGGCGACACAGAAAACACTGATCGACGATCTGCCTCTGTTTGCAATGACCCCGAAACAGCCTCCTCCTCCTGCGAAAACCTCGGAGATGGAGACGATCATGGGGGGAATCATGCCAGATGAGCTGTCTCCCCGCGACGCACTCGACCTGATCTATAAACTGAAAGAGGCGGCCAAATCCTGACCGCCTCCATTATACGCTGTTGCGTATAGCTTAACCCGGTGTAGACGACACACCGACCTGTGCGGGCCGGAGCAAACGATCGTGCAGCATGAAACCTTCGGCTGCGACCTGAATGATCTCGCCCGCTTTGGTGTCCGGCACCGGCGCCTCGAACATCGCCTGATGCAGCTTGGGATCAAACCGGTCGCCAACCTGCGGCGCGATCGGCGTGATACCGTGGTTTTTGAAAACCGAAATCAGCTCCCGCATCGTCAGCTCGATCCCCTCCAACACGGGCCCGGAAATCGTGCGCTGTTCCTCGGTCGCGGCCTCGAGTGCGCGCTTCATGTTATCATGCACCGAGAGCATATCACGGGCCAGCTTGGAACCGCCGTAGTTCTCGGCTTCGCGGCGGTCCTTCTCGGAGCGCTTGCGGGCATTCTCTGCGTCCGCGAGGGCGCGCATAAAGCGGTCTTTATACTGGTCTCGCTCCTGAATTATCTCTTCGAGAGCCAGTTCGTCCTCGTCAATCTCTTCCATCTCGCTGGCGTAGGCCTCTGCCTCTGCCGCTTCGGGATCGTCCAAAAAGTCGTTCGGGTCTGCCATGTTCCACCTCTAACTCCGGTCGGAAATCAGCTTCCCAACCAGTTGCGCCGTGTAATTCACAATCGGCACGATACGTCCATAGTTCAGGCGCGTCGGGCCTATCACGCCCACAGCACCAATGATCTTACGATCAGAGTTCATATATGGGGAAACCACCAAAGAGGAACCCGAAAGTGAGAAAAGTTTGTTCTCGGAGCCGATAAAAATGCGCACACCGTCGCCGTCCTCGGCCAATTCGAGGAAATCCGCAATGTCGCGCTTGCGCTCGAGGTCATCGAACAGACTGCGCACTTTCTCCAGATCCTGCGCCTCGCCGCTGCCGGTGAGAAGATTCGCGCGGCCGCGCACAATCAGCCGCTCGGGATGCCCTTCCCCACTTTCCCAGATTACCAGTCCGCTGGTCACCAATTCCGCCGCAAGCGTGTCGATCTCCTGACGGCGCTTTTTCATTTCCGTCTTGATGGTGCGTTGCAACTCGCTGAGGGTTTTGCCCTCGACCAGCGAATTCAGAAAATTTGCAGCCTCGCGCATGGAACTCGGCGTTTGGCCGGGTGGTGGCGCGAATAGTCGGTTTTCGACATGACCATCGGAAAACACCAAAACCGCCAAGGCGCGATCATGCGATAGCGATACGAATTCAATATGCTTGATCGGCGCCTCATGCTTTGGCGCAAGCACCAGCGATGCGCCCTGCGTCACACCGGACAGCGCCGTGCCGAGGCGGTCGAGCATTTCGGTTACATCATCTTCGTTGCGCCCCATGGTCGCATCGATTTGTGCGCGGTCACCATCGTCCGGATTTCCGACCTCGAGCAGTCCATCGACGAACATCCGCAGGCCAAGCTGGGTCGGCACCCGGCCCGCACTCGCATGCGGACTATCCAGCAGGCCCAGATATTCCAGATCCTGCATCACGTTGCGGATCGTCGCCGCGCTTACCTTCTCGGAGAAATCTCGTGTCAGCGTTCGCGAGCCGACCGGATCACCATTCGCAAGATAACCTTCGACCACGCGGCGAAACACCTCGCGCGACCGCTCGTTCATTTCCTGCAGAAGGCCCGATGTGTCTGTCATACTGTCACAATAGGGGTGCGGGGGTTGCATCTGCAAGGGACGGGGAGGTATCGAGATGCCTAAATCAACTAAAAGGAATATCCCATGCGCCCTTCAGGCCGTAAACTCGACCAAATGCGCGACGTCTCCGTTGAAATCGGCTTTACCAAGCACGCAGAAGGCTCCGCGCTGATCAAGATGGGCGATACCCATGTGCTGTGTACCGCCTCCATCGAGCCGCGCGTGCCACCGTTCATCAAAGGCTCCGGGCTTGGCTGGGTCACCGCCGAATACGGCATGCTGCCCCGCGCGACGAATACGCGGATGCGGCGCGAGGCGACATCCGGCAAGCAAGGCGGGCGTACCGTGGAAATTCAGCGCCTGATAGGGCGCAGCTTGCGCGCGGGCGTCGACCGTGTCGCACTTGGCGAGCGTCAGATCACAATCGATTGCGATGTGCTTCAGGCTGATGGCGGCACGCGTTGCGCCTCGATCACCGGCGGCTGGATCGCGCTCCGCCTTGCCGTAAACAAGCTGATGAAAGCGGGTGATGTGATTTCCGATCCGATGCTCGATCCAGTCGCCGCGATCAGCTGTGGCATTTACGCGGGTCAGCCTGTGCTGGATCTGGATTACCCCGAGGATTCTGAAGCCGGTGTCGACGGTAATTTTATCATGACCGAGAGCGGTCAGATGATTGAGACGCAGATGAGCGCCGAAGGCTCCACCTACTCGCGCGCGCAAATGAACGAGCTTCTCGATCTCGCGGAAAAGGGTATCGCCGAACTGACCGCGATCCAGCGGACCGCCTGCGCATGAGCCGCAGATTCGAGGGCGACCGGATCCTGATTGCCACGCACAACGCGGGCAAGCTGGAGGAAATGCGGGAGCTTTTTGGTCCCTTGGGGGTCACGGTGGTCGGAGCTGCTGAAATGGGTCTCGGGGAACCTGATGAAACCGAGGACACATTCATCGGCAATGCCCGGATCAAGGCGCACGCGGCGGTGAAGGCGACCGGCCTGCCCGCCCTGGCCGATGACAGCGGAATTCAAGTTGCCGCGCTCGATAATGCGCCCGGCGTCTATACCGCTGATTGGGCCGAGACGCCAAATGGCCGTGATTTCATCATGGCGATGGAGAAAACCCATGACCTTCTCGAGAAGGCCAACGCACCGCACCCGCGCGCCGCGCGGTTTTGCGCAACACTGGTCCTCGCCTGGCCCGACGGGCACGATGAGGTGGTCGAGGGATTTGTGGACGGCACCTTCGTCTGGCCGATGCGCGGCAAGGCCGGTCATGGCTATGATCCCATCTTCCAGCCTTTGGGCGAAACCCGTACCTTCGCTGAAATGACCCACGGGGAGAAGAATGCCATAAGTCACCGCGCTGACGCCTTCACCAAGCTATTGGCGAAATGCTTTGACTGAAGACTGGCAGAATGGCGGCTTCGGCATCTATATCCATTGGCCGTTCTGCGAGGCGAAATGCCCCTATTGTGATTTCAACAGCCACGTGTCGCGCAGCATTGATCAGGCAGCTTGGAAACGCGCGTATGTGTCGGAGCTGAAGCGTTATGCCGGCGAGACGGCGGGCCGGACGGTCACGTCCGTATTCTTCGGGGGCGGCACACCGAGCTTGATGAACCCCGATACAGTTGCGGCGGTCATCGAAGAGATCAAGCGGCTCTGGCCAACCGCAAACGATCTGGAAATTACGCTGGAGGCAAATCCCGGTTCGGTCGAGGCAGGGCGGTTCCAAGCGTACCGCGATGGCGGCATCTCGCGAATTTCTATGGGCATCCAGGCGCTCAACGATGCGGACCTCAAGCGGCTTGGCCGCATTCATACGGTCTCCGAAGCGCTCGCAGCGTTCGACATCGCACGCAATACCTTCGAGCGGGTGAGCTTCGATCTCATCTATGCCCGGCAGGATCAAACGCTTGCGGATTGGGGAGCAGAGCTGAAACAGGCTCTAAACCTATCGATTGATCATCTTTCTCTCTACCAGCTGACGGTCGAGGATGGGACTGCGTTCGGGGATCGTTATGCGCTTGGGAAATTGCGCGGCCTGCCCGACGAGGACTTAGGCGCAGACATGTTCGACCTCACGCAAAGCGTCTGTGCCGCAGCGGGAATGCCCGCTTATGAGGTATCGAACCATGCCCGCGACTCGGCGCAGTCACGCCATAACCTGATCTACTGGCGTTATGGCGATTATCTCGGGATCGGTCCCGGCGCGCACGGCCGCCTCACGACAAACGGCCATCGTGCTGCGACGGTCTGCTATAGTAATCCCAAACGCTGGCTTGATGCTGTTGAACTTGATGCAGCCGAGCAATCCCGGGAAGCGCTCAGCCCCCAAGACGAGACAACGGAATTTCTTCTCATGGGGCTAAGACTAAGGGACGGGATTGACACCGCGCGCTACGCAAAACTTGCGCAAAAACAGCTGGATAGCAGCGCAGTGGAACATCTCAGCGATATCGGCATGATCGAAGTCTCAAAAGGCAGATTAGTCGTTACAGATCAAGGGTTTAGGGTTTTGAACTCGGTGATCGGAGCGCTTCTGCCAGATTAGACACCGCCAAGGATGCGGCACAACTCGTCAAGCTGATCCAGAGAGGTATATTGCACGGTCAATTGCCCGGACTCCTGTCCCGACTTGTGAGACAGCGATACTTTCATCCCAAGGCTTGCCGAAAGATCGCCCTCCAGGGCTTTGGTATCTGCGTCTTTCTCCATCTCGGTGTCCGAACCGGTCGGCTTTCCTTTTGCGCCACCAGACAGCTCATTCTTGACCAACGCTTCAGTCGCCCGGACAGAAAGCCCACCCTTGATGATCTGCTGAGCCAACTTCAGTGGGTCCTGCGCGGGGATCAGAGCACGCGCGTGACCGGCGCTAAGTTGACCTTCGCGCAGCAATTCCAGAACAGGCGCCGGAAGATTCAGCAAACGCAGCAGGTTTGCGATATGGCTCCGGCTCTTGCCCAACGCCTCCGCCATCTTTTCTTGGGTATGTCCAAATTTATCCATCAGCTGCTTATATCCCGCAGCTTCCTCGGCAGGATTCAAATCGGCCCGCTGGATATTTTCGATAATCGCTACTTCGAGGACTTCGATATCCGTAAAGGCACGCACGATCACGGGTAGCGCGTGAAGCTGTGCCTGTTGTGCCGCACGCCAACGCCGCTCACCCGCAACAATTTCATAATTTCCATCGCCCCGCACCCGCACGATCAAAGGCTGAAGAACCCCCTTCTCCCGGATCGACGCCGCAAGGTCATCCAGATCACCTTGATTGAACTGCTTACGCGGCTGGTCGGGGTTCGGCGAAATCCGCTCTATGGGTACAAGCTGATCAGCGGCAGCTGGCCCCTTCGCGGCGGCGCTTTCCGTCTCGTTCACATCCGCCATAAGCGCAGACAGTCCACGGCCGAGGCCCCGCTTGCGATCATTGTTATTCGACATGCTGAACCT
>JAGXHD010000243.1 GCA_024636395.1 Sulfitobacter sp. | reverse complement strand
TCTGCCCCATGCGGATCAGCGTGCGGTCCACGTTATCCACCGCCGCGTAGGTCGCCACGACTGTGGGCGTGAAGGTGCCAAATGCGATGAGCGCGTATTTGCTGGCCTCGTCGATGCCGAACCAGATCACGAACAGCGGCAGTAGCGCGATCTTTGGGATCGGGAAAATCGCCGCAACCAGCGGCACCAATCCTGCACGCGCGTAGGCGAACAGCCCAATCATCACCCCCACCGAAATGCCCAGCGCCGCCCCTATGGACGCACCAACGGCAAGACGGCTCAGCGAGGGCAGCAAATGCTTGAACAGCATCCCGCTCTGCCACAGCTCGGCAAATATGGCCAGCACATCGGAGGGCCGCGGCAACGTCAGTGCCGAGATAAAGCCGGTCCGCGTGCCCCATTCCGCCAGCGCGATCAGTACCACGAAAACCGCAAGCCCAAGCCCGCGCACGTGAACGGGCGCAAAGCCGCCGCCGCGAAAGGGCACTCTGTCAGACACAGGCGGGGCATTGCCGGGCCGCGCTGGCGCAGCGCCACCGGAGGAGATCGACTGATCAGACATGAAGCAACTCCGCATCCGCCGCCGCAGCCTCATCACGCATCAGACCCCAGAGATGTTTTTGCTGCGCATCGAGCGTTGGATCACCGTGAGCGCGCTCTGTCAGCGGTGTATCAATCTCGACAATCTCGCAGACCTCTCCGGGCCTGCGCGACAACACCACGATTCTGTGGCCGAGCCGCACCGCCTCCGCCAGATTATGAGTGACGTAGACGGCGGTGAACGGCTGCTTGGTCCACAGCCCCACCAGATCATCCATCAGCAGTTCCCGCGTCTGGCTGTCGAGCGCGCTGAGCGGCTCGTCCATCAGCATTACCGCAGGGTTGACAGCAAGCGCGCGCGCGATCGCCACCCGCTGTTTCATTCCACCCGAAAGCTGCTTGGGCAGCGCGCCAGCGAAATCCGTCAGGCGCGTGCGCGCCAGCACATCGGCGATGATCGCTTCGCGGTCTGCCAGCTTGTGATCCTCGAGCACCAGCGCCACATTCCCCTCGACCGTGCGCCATGGCAGCAGCGCAAAATCCTGAAAAATGTAGGTCAGCGCATTGAGGCAACCGGCGGGCGGCGCGCCCACTTGCCGCACGGCGCCCTCGCTCGGCTGCTCAAGCCCGCCCAGAAGGCGCAGCAGCGTAGACTTGCCACAGCCCGACGGCCCCACGATGCAAGAAATCCGTTCCGATGGAATCTCCAGCGATATATCGCGCAACACGATTGTATCACTGTAGCGGTGCGTCACCGCGTCGAGCTTCAGTTCCATCCCGTCCTCCAATAAAAAGACCGGACCAAACGGCCCGGTCTCCAGTACTCTGCCGTTGGCTTATGCGCCGACAGTTTCCACAAAAGAAGTGTCGATCAAAGCATCAAGCGGGATATCCTTGCCCACAAGATCTTCCGCCTGGAACCATTCGAGCTGGTCGCGGACGGACGCCACGTTGAGCGCCGCGCCCTCGTTCAAACGCATCGTGCCGTTGATGATCGACGGTGCCGCCTTCTCGCGCGGCTGGTCGGTATAGACATACTGGTGCAGCAAATCGACCATCGCCGCCTCGCCCTCGTCGCCACCGGAGCGTGCGATCATCGCGGCGTTGTAATCCGCCACGCCACGCGAATACGCAGCGAGGTAATCGCGCGTCATCTGCTGCTCTTCGCCAGCGTTCTTGGTCGAGGTGAAAACGGTCGTGACTTGATAATCGGGGAGATAGTCCGAGACATCGCCCACGATATGCACCGCGCCGGACGCAGCCAGCGGTTTGGCGATATGCGGCACGATGCACCAGCCGTCGATCTGCCCACTTTTTAGCGCGCCAATGATCGCGCCCACTTTTTGCAGCGGCTTATACGTGAGGCTGATCCCCTCGGCCGCGGCCATTTTCGCGCCCATATAGTGGAACGACGATCCTGCCGTGCTCATCCCGAAGGATTTGCCATCTAGCATGGCCGGCGCGGTGACACCGGCCTGAAACGCGGCATCCGACACGATAAACTTCTGGCCGTCGATCCCCGGCTCTTCCTGCAATGCGCCACCAATAACCTTGATCGCGCCCTTGTCGGCCAGCGAGACGAGCCCACCCGAGATCGCCGTTACGGCATAGTCCAGATCGCCGCTCGCGATCGCCACGGCCATAGGCTGGGCGGCGTCGAAAAAGCGGATCTCGACGTCAAGGCCGGCCTCCTTGAAATACTCCTTCTGAGCCGCAACGAAAGTGCCTGCGTGGCTGGTGAACGGCAGTGCGCCGAGCATGATTTTGCGACCCTGCGCGATGGCGGGTGCGGCAAGCGTCAGCGCGGCAGTCGAGGCGGCGAGCCCGCCCAAAGTCTGGCGACGTGTCAGAATGGTCATATGTAGTCCTCCCGGATGCTTTTTTTCGTACAGTGACCCCGCAACTCGGGGCGAGTCAAGCAATCTGAGTGGCCCGATTGATCCGGCAGCCTGCACAAGGTAAGAGGTGTTGACTCTCCCCCCTGCAAAGGCCGCCGCTCATGTCCTTCGACCGCTCTATCAAGATCGCCCCCTCCATTCTCGCCTCCGATTTCGCCAATTTTGGCGCGGAGTGTGCCGCCGTGGAAGCGCAGGGCGCGGACTGGATCCATGTGGATGTGATGGACGGGCATTTTGTACCCAATATCACGTTCGGCGCCGCGACCTGCGCCGCCATCCGGCCGCACATCAAGGGGATCATGGACGTGCATCTGATGATCTCGCCGGTGGATGCCTATATAGAAGACTTCGCCCGTGCCGGTGCCGACATCATCACTGCCCATGTCGAAGCCGGTCCGCACATCCACCGCACGTTGCAGGCGATCCGTGCGAGCGGTGCCAAAGCGGGCGTCGCCCTCAATCCCGGCACCCCCGCCTCAGCGGTGGCCGAGCTTCTGGACCTTGCCGATCTGGTCTGCGTGATGACCGTGAACCCCGGCTTCGGTGGCCAGAAGTTCATCGACATGAGCAAGAAGATCATGAGCTTGCGCGAGATGATCGGGGATCGCCCCATTCATATCGAAATCGACGGTGGTGTGGACCCTGTCACGGCGCCGCTGGTCGCGCGCGCGGGAGCGGATGTGCTGGTCGCGGGCTCTGCGGTTTTCCGCGGCGGCTCCGTCTCGGATCCGGCACCCTACGGTAAAAACATCCGGGCCATCCGCGAGGCGACAGCCGGGACATACGTTTAACGCACCCGTTAATAGAGCAGAAAAACTGACCTATTGTCTCGGGTTCGAAACAAGCTCTAGGGCAGATCGCCGCCCAGAACCTCGATCATCTTGTGCTTGAGCAGCTTTCCGGTGGGTGCGGCGGGCAGCGCCGTCGTCAGAATGATATGCTTGGGCCGCTTGTAGCCCGCAAGCCGCTCCTTCACGAAGGCGCGCAGATCCTCGATCTCGGGCCGGTCCGTATCGGACACCTGAACGAAGGCGAGTACTTCCTCATCGCCGTCCTTAACGCGTCCGACCACAGCTGACTGGATCACCTGTGGATGATCGTTCAGCGCGGCCTCCACCTCGGGCGGATAGACATTGAAGCCACCGTGAATGATCAGCTCTTTGGAGCGGCCCAGAATATGCAGGCGGTTGTGTTCATCCATCTTGCCCAGATCGCCCGTGCGCAGCCAACCACCTTCCAACAGCGCGCCCGCCGTTGCCGCCTCGTTGCGGTAGTAGCCCTTCATCACATGCGGGCCGCGCACCAGCACTTCGCCGTTCTCCTTGCCGTCCCCGCCGGGCGCCTGCGCGTCGATGCGCACTTCCGTACCCGGCGTGATCGGCCCAACCGACACATCGGGCGAACCGATGGGGTTATCCGTGGCCGACGCCCCAGAGGAAGTCTCCGTCATGCCGAAACCGTTTTGCAAGGGTAGCTCGTAGAACGCCTCCGCCTTGCGCTTCCATGCAGGATCGAGCGGTGCGCCGCCCGAGGAGACATACCGTAGTTTCGGTGCGCCCAGCCGCTCCATCCCCTGCTCTTTTGTATATTGCATCACCATCGCGTGCATCTGCGGCACAGCGGGGATGATCGTGATCCCGTCCATCGCCGCCGCGTGCAGCTTTGCCGCGGAAAACCGCGCCTCGATGCGCACATGCGCGCCGGTAGAGCAGGCCCCAGTCAGCACGGAGACAAGCCCGAACACATGGCTCATGGGCAACACGCCGTATACGACATCCTCTGGCGTCATCTTGCGCAGCGCGCTCGACGCCTTGCCCCCAAAGCGTATATTATCGTGAGTCAGCATGACCCCTTTTGGATCGCCAGTCGTGCCGGTTGTGTAGAGCAGCACGGCCACGTCCTCAAGATCCGGATCGGGATCGGATCTCAGCGGAGCCAGCAAGAGCGTCCCGAAAGCACCCGAAACCTCGCTCGCCCCCATCCGGGCGCCATGTGCCTCGGCATCAGGTGAGACATGAGCCGTCATCAGCACCGCTGCAGGCGTGGCGTGTTTGAGAACCTTGTCCACCTCCCCTTCGGTCTGGCGGGCATTAAACGGGATGATCACCGCGCCAACTTTCCACGCCGCATGAAGCGCTGCAACCGCCGCCGCACAATTCTCGACCAGCAGCAACACGCGGTCCGTCGGCTGGACACCCGCCGCACGTAGCGCCTCCGCCAGATCGTCGCTCGCGCGGTCGAATTCGGCGTAGCTCCAGTGCACCCCGCTGGAATCGCTCAGCGCGGGGCTATCGGGGGCCACCGCCACGCGGTCTGTCAGAAAGTCTTGAACCCGTGCCATGCGGTGCGCTCCTTATCAGCCGTAATTCGGGCTGCGTTTTTCCAAAAATGCGGCGATGCCTTCGGCGGCTTCCGGCGCCCCCGTGGCATGGCCCATCGCGTCGCGCTCGTGGTCAAGCTGTTCGGCCTCCGTGGCGTCGTAGGCCGCCGCAACCATCGTGCGGATCGCCGCCTGAGCATCGCGCGGACCTGCCGCAAAGCGATCGGCATAGGCGCGCGCAGCGTCCATCGTGCCGCCCACTTCAGTCAGCGTATTTACGACCCCAAGGGCCTGCATCCGCTCGGCCAATACCGGCTGCGCAAGCAGGCACATCTCCATGGAGAGCTGACGCGGCAGCGCGCGGGACAGATGCGCCGTGAGCCCCCCATCTGGCACCAGCCCTGCCTTGACATAGGCAGCGACGAATTTGGCACCCTGCGCGGCCACGATGATATCGCAGGCCAGCGCAAAGCTAAGCCCCGCCCCCGCCGCACCGCCTTCGACTGCGGCGATGATCGGAACAGGACAGGCCCGCATGGCCCGGATCACGTCGTGCAACCCGTCGATCCGTGCGGTGCGCTGATCGGCCGACATGCCCTGGCTTTTAATGAGTTGGTTGAGGTCGCCACCCGCACAAAAAAACGGACCCTCCGAGG
>JAGXHD010000242.1 GCA_024636395.1 Sulfitobacter sp. | reverse complement strand
GGATCCACTGGCGCGCGACGAACACGGGCAGTTTGACGTGGAGTTTGATCTCGCACATCTCGAAGGGGGTCGAATGCCAATGGCGCATCAGATAGCGGATCAGCCCCTCGTCGTTCTGGACTGATTTGGTGCCCTTGCCGTAGCTCACGCGCGCGGCCTGACAGATGGCGGCATCGTCGCCCATATAGTCGATGACCCGGATAAAGCCGTGATCGAGGACGGGATAGGCGGTATAGAGGTGGCTCTCCATCCCCGGACTGACCGCGCGCAGTGTGGGCTGCGGCGTGGCCCGCAGCTCGTCGATTTCGGCTTGTTGCTCTGGGCTGATCGGCATGGCGCAGGTCCTTCTGGCGGAATGGGGTGGATTCGCCCCCGACTATATCTGGCGGAGGACAACACAGGAACCGCGATATGCGGTATTGCTTTTTCGCCATAGTGCGGCGGTTTATCGGGGGTATGTGCGCTGCTGCGTTGACATGGGGGTCACGCGGCGGTGATGCTCGGCAAAACGGCTAATAATAAAAAATTGAGGGCAGCCTCGTGAAACACAAATTTTTGAGCCTCGCATTGGTTGCGGGTCTGGCTGCGTGCAGCGGCGGCAACCCGTTCGACGAGGTCGATACCGAGACGCCGCCCGAAGCCGACACAGGCAATGCGATCATCCGCAACGGGATCAGCCCAAGCGCTGCCGGGCTCGTGCGGGCCGAGGCGCGGGACGGCGTGGACACGGAGCAGGGCAACGGCTTTGCCACCGGAATCACGTATAACAGCGCGGATGATACGTTCTCCGTGGACAACCTCGCGTTTGACGGTGACCGCGCCTACTCGCGGGTGGACCAGAACGGCAATCCGAACGTGGTGACCAGCCTGAGCTTCGATGGGCGGGGCGTGGGCCGGTTCGGCGTGTATGAAGGGCCCCGGACGGCCGTGGATCCGCGCAGCATCACTGCGACCAATCCGACGGGCGAGGTGCGCCAGTTTGTGTACCGTGCGATCTACGGGGTTAGCAACAACAGCTATCAGGCGGCCAATGGCGAGGCCGCCCCCACGACCCAGTTCGCAATCGTGCGGACAGGGTCCTACGAAGATTACGGCTTTGGCGGGTTCATCTACCAGCGCGATACGGACGTGGCGTTGCCGAGCCGCGGACAGGCTGTGTTTACCGGCCAAGCCGCCGGGCTGCGCGATTTCGGGGCGCAATCGGGCCTGCAATATACGACCTCGGATGTGGGTATCGTCATCGACTTCGACGATTTCAACTCGACCGACAGCAGCATTGGCAATGCCGTGGTGGGCTCGATCACCAATCGGCAGGTGTTTGATCTGGAAGGCAACAACATCACCGCATCGGTCGCAGCGGGGATTGGCGACGATGTGACTTCGATCCCGGATGTGGGGTTTGAGGGCGGACCCGGCGTTTTCGACAATGAAGGCGCGGCCGAGACGAGTATCTTCAGCCAGTTGCCCGATGGAACGCCCTACGAGACGGGGACATTCTATGCCATCGTCTCGGGCGATGCGGATGAGGTGGTCGGGGTGTTCGTGCTCGAATCCTCGAATTCCGACACCACCATCCGCGACACTAGCGGCTTTATCGTGTACCGGGGCACCGGCGGATAAACGTGACCTTTTTTCGGGGGCATATCATTGGCCTTCTGCTGGGCGCTGCGGCTTTTACCGTGGCGCCTGTTGCATCGGCACAGGAGGGATCGAGCGTCAGTCTGGCGGTCGACCAGATGCAGCTTGCCGCCGAGCTGAACCTGCGTAACGGCGATGTCGAACGGGCGCTCGCTTTCGCCGATGCTCTGCTCCTGCGCGATCCGAACGATGTAACCGCCCTGCTGGTGCGCGCCTATGCGCTGCGGATCATGCAACGCTACGGCGAGGCCCGCATTGCCGCGCGTGCAGGCTGGCAACTTGCCGGGGAGGACGGGCAGAAGTTCACTGCGGCAATGCTAATGGCACAGGCGTTTTCAGCGGACGACAAGCGCACGCGGGCGCAGTTCTGGCTGCGCCGCGCGCGGGACGTGGCGCCCACGCAGCAGCTGTCAGCGCGGGCTACGCAGGATTTCAGATACGTCCAGCAGCGCAATCCGTGGCAGACCCAACTCTCCTTCACGCTGGCGCCCAATTCAAACATTAACAACGGCTCGGCCCGCGACAGCTCCTCGCTGCTCTATGATTTCTTCACGCCGATTTTCGGGGACAACGAGGTGGAGCTGCAGGCGTCCAGTAAGGCGCTTTCGGGTGTAGAGGCCGGCTTGAGCGTGCAATCGCGCTACCGCTTCCGCCAGACGGAATTCCGCGCCCACGATCTGCGGCTGGGCATGTCTTATCGCACCTACCGTCTCTCGCAGTCCGCGCGCGCGGATCTGGCCGAAGAGGACGCAGAGCGTGTAATCCGCGGTGAGCCTGCGGGCGGGATAACCGGAAGCGATTTCGCCTATGGCACGGTCCAGCTCGGCTATGGCTTCCGGCAGTTGCGACAGGACCGGCGTGGTGAGTTCAGCGCCGTAGCTGATGTCGGGCAGACATTCTACGGGGGCGCGCGGTACAATTCCTTCCTGCGCGCGCAACTGGGGCAGAGCTATTATGCCTCGCGTTCGACCAAGCTTGATTTCGGGCTGAGCGGGGATCTGCGGCAGGCCCAGCGGGGCGGGGACCAGAACACCTACAGCTTCGATACGGGCATGAGTCGCAAACTGGCCAACGGCGACGGGCTCTTCACGGGGCTGTCGCTGTCCACCGCCACCTCAGACCGCGCGCGGCTCGAATACGACGAGGTGGCGCTGCGTGGCGGCTATGTACTGGGGCGTGAGGTGATGGGCACGGGCCTACGCTTCGGGCTAAACACCAGCTTTCGCGACTATGACGTATCGCCCCACGATCCTTCAGGGCGGCGCGAATTCGAGATCGGTGCCGAAGTCACGGCAACGTTCCGGCAGATCGACTATCTGGGATTCAATCCGACACTCAGCCTGCGCGCCTCGCACACCGACAGCAACATCGGGCTTTATGACGTGAACCGAGTGGCACTCAGCATCGGGATCGCCTCCGCGTTCTGACGCCAGCGTGTCCGGAGAGGTGTTTTACGCCCGCGTGTCTCGACACGCGCACGCGCAGTGCTAGGATCAAAGGGGACGAAAACTGATCCCTGAAGGAGCGACACTATGCCGATCAAATATCTGCACACGATGGTCCGCGTCAAAGACCTCGATGCCTCGATTGACTTTTATAAATTGCTGGGGCTGGTAGAGCGTCGTCGGATCGAGAACGAGGGCGGGCGCTTCACGCTGGTGTTTTTGTGCCCTCCGGGCATGGATGACGGCCACGCTGATGTGGAGCTTACCTACAATTGGGACGGCGACGACGCCCTGCCCTCCGACAGCCGCCATTTCGGACATCTGGCCTACACGGTCGAGAATATCTACGAGATGTGCCAGCATCTCAAGGACAGCGGTGTGACGATCAACCGGCCGCCACGCGACGGGCGGATGGCCTTCGTGCGGTCGCCCGACAACGTCTCGGTCGAGTTGTTGCAGGAGGGCGATGCGCTGGAACCGGCGGAGCCCTGGGCCTCGATGGAAAATACCGGAAGTTGGTAAGTCTGCGACACATTCTGGCGGGGGCGCTGATGAGTGCGGCCCTGCCTGCCTACGCGGTTGACTGCCGTTTGGCGCTGGCGCTGGCCATTGACGTCTCCAGTTCGGTCGATGCGACGGAGGATACATTGCAGCGGGGCGGCGTGGTGGCGGCACTCACATCGCCGGAGGTACAGGCGGCATTTTTCGAGGGCGATCTGCCTGTGGCATTGGCCGTCTATGAATGGTCGGGGCGGTATAATCAGGAGCTGATCCTTGACTGGATGATGATCGACAGCCCGGCTTCGCTGATACGGGCGGCGGAAACCGTCGCGGCGTCCAAGCGCAGCCACAACGATTTTCCCACCGCCATGGGCTACGCTCTGGGCTACGGCGCACAACTCCTCGCGCGCGCGCCTGCGTGTTTGAACAAGACGCTGGACATGGCGGGCGACGGCCAGAACAACGAGGGCTTCCCCCCCGCCGCAGCCTATGCCGAGTTTCCCTTCGACGGAGTGACCGTAAACGGACTGGTGGTGAATGCGGCCGATTACGAGGGCGAAGTGGGGCTGATCGCGTTTTATCAGGGCGAGGTCATCCGCGGACCAGGTGCATTTTTGATCGTCGCCAACGGATTTGAAGATTACGAGCGCGCGATGCGCCGAAAGCTGGAGCGCGAGCTCGCCCCGCCCGCGATCGGCGCGCTGGAGCGCATGCGGGACGCAGGGTGAAAGCCGCGGCTATTCTGGCTTTGGCGTTGGGGCTCGGGGGCGGCCCGGCAAGCGCGCAGGAGACCTGCAGGCAGGCGCTGGCGCTAGGGCTCGATGTGTCGGGCTCGGTGGACGCGCGCGAATACCGTTTGCAGATGGGCGGGCTGGCCCAGGCGCTCGGCAGTGAGGCAGTGCGTGCGGCCTTGCTGGAGCGGCCCGAAGCGCCGGTCGAGCTGTTGGTATTTGAATGGAGCGGGCCACATGATCAGGCCGTGCTGCTGCCCTGGACGCGGATCACGAATGATGGTGCGCTTGAGACGGTGATCGCGCAGTTGAACGGGGTCGAGCGGCGCACCGACGCCACGCCAGGCACTGCACTCGGCGTGGCGATGATGAGCGGTGCGCAATTTTTGGGGCAACGCAGCCACTGCTGGCGGCGCACGCTGGATATCTCGGGCGACGGAAAAAGCAACCTCGGGCCGCGTCCGCGCAGCGTGAAGCCGACCCTCGAGGGCACTGGCATCACGATCAACGCACTGGTGATCGGGGCGGATGATCCCGCCGCGGGCGATGCGCGGCAAAGCGAGATCGCGCAGCTCAGCGCCTATTTCACCGCCGAGGTGATCCTCGGGCCAGAGGCTTTCGTCGAGGTTGCTCTTGGGTTCGAGGAATATGCCAGCGCGATGGAGGTCAAGCTGCTGCGCGAGCTTGAGGGGCTGGTGCTGTCGATGGAGTGAGCTTAGCGGTTTGAATCGGATGTTCTGGAAGGGTGTGCACGTAGTCTGGTACTGTGTTTCAGGGGGTCACGCAGATGTTTGTGCACAAAAGAGTGCGTGACGCTAAGCTGTGGTTAAACTCCTTTTCAGACTGGATTGCTTGAATGCCCCATATCCCGCGTCGCCGCTTCATGATGTTGGGCACTGCCGCTGCCCTATGCCCCCTGCCCGCGTTCAGTGCCGCAGACACGCGCGTGGCCACGAACGCAAGCGGGATCGCGCTGGATGGCTACGACACCACGGCCTATTGGCAGGCCGGCGCCTATTGGCAGGCGGATGTGGCGCGTACAGGTAATCCTGTGCACGCGGTCATGTCGCAGCAGGTGCCTTGGCATTTTGAGACGGCACAGGCGGCGGCGAAGTTCGAAGGTGAACCGGAGCGCTACGCCCCGAAATTCGGCGGATTTTGCACACGCGCGTTGTCATTCGGCAAGACCGTGAACGCAGACCCCGAGGTTTGGCGGATCCACGAAGAACGGCTCTATCTTTTTGCCCAGCCTGTCGGCGGGGAGAAGTTCGATGAGGGGCAGGACGCGATGATCGCGGCGGAACAGCAGTTTTGGGACAGTCTGGCCT
>JAGXHD010000241.1 GCA_024636395.1 Sulfitobacter sp. | reverse complement strand
GGACATGATCACCGACAAGATCGCGGGCGATGCGCCCGACGAGGCCTTCGAGCTGCTGTGGCAGTTCATCGCCCTTGCGCCGTCGGTCCATGCCCGGGTCGATGACAGCCGAGGAGACGTGGCCGAGGTGTTTCGCGCCGCCCTACGGGGCTTCGAGCAGATCGGTCCGCGCGCGGGGCTAGACCCTGCACCACTGGCCGTGCGCATCTGGGAGGCCCTGCGCGAGAATGACTACGGTCAATTCGACGGGATCGTGGCGCTGTTGGCGCCAAGCCTCGGGGAGGCGGGGGTTGAGCATCTCAAGGCGCTGGTGCGCGCGCATGCCGATGCTTCCCTAGCGGAGGGAGAGGAGCACGCCGCGCTGCAATTTCTCAGAGAACTGCGCGGTACAGGCGGCAGCGTCGCGCAGCGCCAGAAAACTAGGCTGATCCAGGCAACCCTGCAGGACATCGCTTTGATTCAGGGAGATACGGAGGCTTATATAGCCCAGTTCGACGCGCTGGATCTTGCGCGCCCGAATATCGCGGCGCAGGTGGCGCAACTGCATCTGGCGGCGGGCCGCGCGCAGGACGGTCTGGATGTGCTCATCGGGGTCGAACCGGATAGTGCGGGCGATGCGGACTGGGACGCGGCCTATATTGCCTGTCTGCTGGCGCTCGGGCATCTGGAGGATGCACAAGAGCACCGCTGGGCCGTGTTCGCCGAGACTTTGCATGTGCAGACGCTGAGGGACTATCTCAAGGTGCTGCCGGATTTCGACGATATCGAGCTTGAAGAAGCGGCTAAGGATCACGCGGCTGCGTTCCATGACATTACTGCTGCGTTGCGGTTTTTCATTGAGTGGCCCGATCTGCCACGCGCGGCGCAATTGGTCGAGGCCCGCGCGCAGGCGCTTGATGCGCAGTCCTACCCCATGATCACGGCTGCGGCAGAGGCGCTGCGAGCGCGCTATCCTCTGGCCGCGACCCTGCTGTGGCGCGCAATGATCGAGCAGGCGCTGCGCGAGGGGCAGTCGGTCCGCTATGCCCAGGCAGCCGATCATCTGATGGACTGCGCTGCAGCCGAGGGGGACATCGCCGATTATGGCCGTTTTATCCCGCACGGTGAATTCGTAGAGGTGCTGCTTCTGCGCCACAGGCACAAGGCGGCTTTCTGGAAGCGGATCCCCTGATTCACGACGCTGTTCAGAGCAGATCGGCTATGGAGGTGTCTGCCTTTGGCCCTGACTGGGCGCGCTGCTTGACCCGCGCGCGGGCCAGCCGTGACATCACCGTACCTACTGGCAGTTGCAGCCTCGCAACCGTTACACGCGGGCTGCACTCTCCTTGCAGCACCAGCATCATCACCGCCTTTCGATCGCGGGGAGCGTGCCGATGGCACGGCACAGCGCTCTGACGCCGCTCCTGTCGGTTCAGCCGCTTGCCCAGAACGGCAATGTCGGTCGCGTCATTATCTGTGGTCATTCTTCATGTCACGCACCGTATACTTTTTAGGCAGCATGACGGTTTTTCTTGCTTCAACCATACGGGGAGATTCCGCCTAAGCGGGAGAAGGGGCCTTCTTGCGCGGTGCGGCGCGCATCACGGGTGCGTGGATAGGCGGTGCTCCGCGCTTGGACCGCCCCGCAAAAATCTGAGGGATGCTAACCGGCTTTTTTACCTCTAGTTGTATGAGCGTGCCAGATCGGTGCCTTCGCGAACCAATCCACAATGGAGATACCGATGACATATATCAAAACCTTGGCCGTCATCGCCTCGACGGTCCTGTGCGGGTCCGCTTTCGCGATGGGGCAAAGCGCCACCTCGGCTGACAGCAACGAGGACGGCGTACTGAGCCTTGCAGAAGTGCAGGCGGTCTATCCCGATGTGACCGAAGACATCTTCATGACTGCTGATCTGAATGGTGATGGCGCGCTCGAGGATGCCGAAGTAACATCGGCACAGGAAGCAGGGCTGATCCCGTCCGGCTAGGCCTCTACGGATTTGCGCGCGGCTGTGGCAGCGGTGCGCGCAAAGCTCGCAGGTCCGGATGCCCCCCAGGGTCCGGACCTGCGATATGCGGTCGGATAGGATGTTGAAGGCCCCCGACGCTGCAAGCCCGCTGCATGTCTGACGCCGCCCGTCGTTGGGCTCCCAAAGCAGATGATCAAGGCAGAGTGGAATTCAGCCAGACTTGCCCGTTCAAAAGGGCGTGATCAGACCCCACAATCGGAAAACGTAGGCGCTAACTTGCCACAAAAACGAAATTCGGGCGAGCTTTTGCCAAATTTTAAAAAGGTTTGGTTTTGACTTGGAACCATATCGGAATTGCTGTGTTAGGTCGGTGACGGGCAGGGTCTCTGCTCGGACAATCAATAAGATCCGTTAGGAGATATATATGAAAACGCTATATAAGTTCGGTTCTGCCGCGGCAGTATCCATGTCTTTGCTTGGGACGACTGCAATTGCAGGCAACCTTTCCGATCCTGTCGTCGAGACAGTTGCAACACCGGTATTCGAGCCGGTCGCTGTCGGCACTGATTGGACAGGCGCATACGGCGGTCTGAACTTGGGCTACGGCGACATCGACACCAACATCGGCGTAAGTGGCGATGACAAGACATATGGTCTGCACGTAGGCTACGACTACGACTTCGGCCAGTTTGTTCTGGGTGGCGAACTCGAATATGACAAAGCAGATATCGAGCTTGGTGCAGGCGCTGCGGAAGTCGACAGCGTAACACGTCTGAAGCTCCGTGGCGGCTACGATTTGGGTCGGACGCTGATCTATGCAACAGGTGGGATCGCGCAAGTCGATACATCACTTGGTGATGAAAACGGCGAGTTCATCGGCGTAGGCGTAGCCTACCAAGTAACCGACCGCTTTACTGTAGGCGGCGAATTGCTCGAGCACCGTTTTGACGACATCAACGGCAGCGGTGTCGACGCAGATGCGACGACATTCAACCTGCGCGGCTCGTTCCGCTTCTAAGTTGACAGAACTTTGTAAAGTGAGAGGCGCGCCCTGATGAGGCGCGCCTTTTTCGTTCAGGCATAAGCGGCAATCCTCTTGGCAAAGCTGCACAGGGTCGTCATCGCGATCTCGAACGTGCCATCCTCAACTGTCATCGCGACCCGTACATGCCCAGCCGCGGCGGCACCAAAGCTTTCGCCGGGCATCACTGCGATCCGGCTTTCTTCCAGCAGCGCAAGAGCAAAGGCCTCCCCACTGAGACCCGTGGCCGAGATTTCGAGCATCATGTACATCGCGCCCCCGTTTGGCACGGCCCTTACGACATTCTGGGCCGAGAGGATTTTATGTGCCAGATCGCGGCGACGGCGGAACGGCGCCGCGATCTGGTCCTCGAATTCGGTCCCTTGCCCCAGCGCGAACAAGGCAGCCTCTTGGATGAAACCGGGCACGCCGTAGGTGGTATGGGTTGCAAGGTTGACCAGATGAGTGATTATATCCTCGGGCCCTATGACCCAGCCGATCCGCGATCCGGTCATGGCGTGGCTTTTCGACATGGACCCCACGACAAGCGTCCGCTCGGCCATTCCATTGAGCGCGCGTGGGGAGATATGCTCGCCCTCCCAGATCTGGGTATCATAGACTTCGTCCGAGATGAGCCACAGGTCGTGGTCGTGACACACACCCGCGACGCCTTCCATTGTTTCGCGGCTGTAGATGACACCGGTGGGATTGTTGGGAGAGTTGATCAACAGCGATTTTGCACCGGCTGCACATGCGGCAATATCCTTGGCACGGGGTTGGAACGCCTCGGAAGCATCAGCCTTTATGGCGACCGGCCTTGCGCTTACGCCGCGCAGGGTGCCGGGATAGGTGGCGTAATAGGGATCAATGTAGAGGGCGGTATCCCCGGGATCGAGGACGGCGGTGTGGGCTGCGAAAAGGGCGGATTGGCCGCCCGGCGTAATCATCACATTTTCTGGCTGGGTCTGGATCCCGGTGCGCGTGGTTACACGCGCGGCAATCGCCGCGCGCAGGGCAGGAATGCCCGGGATCGCGGCATAGCCGGTATGCCCGGCCATGGCCGAGCGGTGCATCTCTTGCAGGATCGGGGCGGCGGTACGGATGTCGTGTTCACCGATGGTGAGTTCTGTGACGGGCGTGCCGGATGCGATCATCTGGCGCGCCCGCAGGAAGACCTCCCACCCGTCAGAGCCGCCGCCCAGAATGTTGCTGATCCGCTGTGATGCCTGCATTGTGTGTCCTCCGCAAATATGCGCGGAGGGGCGCAGAGGGACGGGGGTTTGTCAATCGGCCTTGACCGTTAAGCCGTACTTGCGTTACGGATACGGCATGATAGCGAAAATGATCATCACCTTTTGTACGATTACCTGCTGAGATACCTCTCGCGGGCCTTGATCACGTTGTTTTATTCCCTCTGAAACTGTGCCATGTCCCGCGCAATTCCGCGCCGATAGGACATATGCCATGACCACGATCCGATTGCACAACACCAAGACCCGTAAACGCGAGGATTTCACGCCGATTGATCCGAAAAACGTGCGGATCTATGTCTGTGGGCCCACGGTTTATGACCGCGCCCATCTGGGCAATGCGCGGCCCGTGATCGTGTTCGATGTGCTCTACCGATTGCTTCGCCATGTGTACGGGCAGGATCACGTGACCTATGTGCGCAACTTCACCGACGTGGATGACCGGATCAATGAAACCGCGCTCAAGCGCCAGTTGGCGGGTGCAACGGGCACGCTGGAAGAGCTGATCGCCTCGCGTGCGCATGAGACGATTGAATGGTATCACGCTGATATGGACGTGCTCGGCGCGCTTCGCCCGAACCACGAGCCCCGCGCGACGGCCTATGTTCCGCAGATGGTCGCGATGATCGAGGGATTGATCGCCCGTGGCTTTGCCTATGCCAACCAGGGCCATGTGCTGTTCCGAGTGCGCGAATATGCCGACTATGGCAAGCTTTCGGGCCGCTCGGTCGATGACATGATCGCGGGTGCGCGTGTCGAGGTCGCACCTTACAAAGAAGATCCGTTGGATTTCGTATTATGGAAGCCGTCCGATGCGGAGACCCCCGGGTGGGACAGTCCCTGGGGCCGTGGCCGGCCGGGCTGGCACATCGAGTGCTCGGCCATGGCGCATGAGCTGCTGGGGCCGCATTTCGACATTCACGGTGGGGGCAATGACCTAATGTTCCCGCACCATGAGAACGAGATCGCGCAGAGCTGCTGCGCCGGAGACAAGTTCGCCAATGTCTGGCTGCATAACGAGATGTTGCAGGTCGAGGGCAAGAAGATGTCCAAATCCCTCGGCAACTTTTTCACAGTGCGCGATCTGCTGGAGCAGGATGTGCCGGGGGAGGTGATCCGCTTCGTGATGTTGAGCACCCATTACCGCAAGCCGATGGACTGGACGCAGACCAAGCGGGCGGAGGCAGAGCGCACACTGCGCAAATGGTATGCCCTTGCGGCCACGGCGGAAGACGGCGCGCCGGACAGTCAGCTGTTGGCGGTGCTGGCGGACGACCTCAATACCGCCGGAGCGATCGCACATTTGCACAAGCTCGCGAGCGCGGGTGAGGCGGAGCATTTGCGCGCAGGCTTGCAGATCTTGGGACTGATGGACGAATTGATCCCACTTTGGGTCGCGCAAGCTGCGTTCGATCTGACAGACTATGAGGCGTTTCTGAGCGATGCACGCGTGACGGCGATGGAAAGCAAGGATTTCACCCATGTTGACCGGATCAAAACGATGCTGACACGGGCCGGTTTGCAGGTGCAGATGAGCAAGGACGGCGTTGTGCTGACGCCTACCGCCGAGTTCGATGCAGACAAGCTGGAGGCACTGGAATGACGCGCGATAGCCGGCCAGTCCGTGCGTTCGGTCAGCTTCGGAGCGAGGGGCCAGCCCCGCATACTACCCGGAGTTTGGAAGACCAGATGAAGACTGGGGCGGGCGCATGACCAAAACCCGCCTGTGCATTTATGATACCACACTGCGGGACGGCCAGCAGACGCAGGGGGTGCAGTTTTCCACAGAGGAAAAGCAGATCATCACCAGATCTCTGGATGCGCTGGGCGTCGACTACATAGAAGGCGGCTGGCCGGGGGCGAACCCCACCGACAGCGCGTTCTTCGAGGCGGCACCGAAGACGCGCGCGCGCCTGTGCGCCTTCGGAATGACGAAGCGCAACGGGATGTCGGCGCAAAACGACGATGTACTTTCCGCCGTGTTGAATGCAGGCACCGAAAGCGTCTGTCTGGTGGGCAAAGCGCATGAATTTCATGTGACCACGGCGCTGGGTATTACACTGGCTGAGAATACCGACAACATCGCTAGATCCATCGCCCATATCGTGGCGCAGGGGCGCGAGGCACTGTTTGATGCAGAGCATTTCTTCGACGGCTACCGCGCCAATCCCGCCTATGCACTGGAGGCTGTCCGCGCCGCCTATGATGCCGGTGCCCGCTGGATCGTGCTGTGTGATACCAATGGAGGCACGTTGCCAGCCGAGGTTGGCCGCATCACGGGCGAAGTGATTGCCGCGGGTATCGAGGGCGCGCGTCTCGGCATTCACACCCATAATGATACCGAAAACGCCGTGGCTTGCACACTGGCGGCCGTAGATGCGGGTGCACGGCAGATCCAAGGTACGCTGAATGGATTGGGGGAGCGTTGCGGCAACGCAAATCTCACCGCCATCATCCCGATCCTCAAGCTCAAGGAGCCCTACGCCAGCCTGTACGAGACGGGCGTGAGCGATGGCGCGCTGCGCGAGCTTACCCGCACGTCGCGCATGCTCGACGAAATGCTGAACCGTGTGCCGTTGAGGCAGGCGGGCTTTGTCGGGCCTTCGGCGTTTGCACATAAGCCCGGGCTGCACGCGAGCGCCATCATCAAGGATCCGAGCACCTATGAGCATATCGACCCCGTCTTGGTCGGCAACACGCGGATTATCCCGATGTCCAATCAGGCGGGCCAGTCCAATCTGCGCCGCCGTCTCGCAAGCGCGGGCCTGGTGGTGGAAAAGGGGGATCCGGCGCTGGGCGTTATCCTCGATGAGGTGAAGGCCCGCGAGGGGATCGGCTACAGCTACGACACCGCGCAGGCGAGCTTTGAGCTGTTGGCGCGCAAGGTGCTGGGGCAAATGCCCGCGCTCTTCGAGATCAAGCGGTACCGTGTCACGGTCGAGCGGCGCAAGAACAAATACGACCAGATGATCAGCCTGTCTGAGGCGGTGGTCGTCGTAAAGGTCGACGGGGAAAAGCGGCTTTCGGTCTCCGAGAGCCTTGACGAGACCGGAAACGACCGCGGCCCCGTCAACGCGCTCAGCAAGGCGCTGGTCAAGGATCTGGGGCAGTATTCGGCGCTGCTGGAGGATTGGCGTCTGGTGGATTTTAAGGTGCGCATCACCCAAGGCGGCACCGAGGCCGTCACGCGCGTCATCATCGACAGCCAGGACAGGCAGGGCCGGCGCTGGAGCACGGTTGGTGTGTCGGCAAACATCGTAGATGCGTCCTTCGAGGCACTGCTCGATGCGATCCGCTGGAAATTGATCCGCGATCTGGGAGAGCAGGGTGGTTAGGCTCTTTCAGTTTGCGGTGGTTTCACTGAGCATCGCGGCTGTGGTGTTGGCTGTGCTGGTGTTTGGTGGTCGGTCTGCGCCGTCGGGCGATGGAGCGGGCCTTGTCTTTGCGGATGTTCCGGCCCGCGACGCGGGCGCTGCGACACCATTACAAAGCGTTGCAATGCGCGATGGCTACCCGCTGCGGGTGCGAAAGTATAACGGGGCGGAGGACGTGCCGCTGCTGGTTCTGGTGCATGGCCCGACTTTGGATGGTGAGTATTTTGATAGTCTTGCCAATGCTTTGCGGGGCAAAGCGGATGTGATCGTCCCCGACTTGCGTGGACATGGCACGGCACCGGGCAGGCGCGGGGATATCGACTACATCGGGCAACTCGAGGATGATCTGGCCGATTTGATCGCCGCTGTCGCGAAGCCCGATCAGGCCGTGATCATGGGTGGCCACAGCTGGGGTGGCGGGCTAGTGATCCGCTTTGCGGGCGGGACGTATGGCGACCTGCTGGATGGCGCTGTTCTGCTGGCACCATTTCTCGACCATACCGCGCCGAACACGCGTGAAAACTCCGGTGGCGGGGCGCAATTGTTTTCACGTCGGATCATGGGGCTCGACATATTGAACACCTTAGGGATCACTGCGCTGAACCATCTACCGGTTATCCAGTTCGGCATGCCGGTCGCCGTGCGGGACGACCCCTTGGATGAACCGGTGACCACGGCCTTTTCCTACACGCTCAACGCATCTTTCACGCCCCGGCGGGCCTATCTTGAGGATGTTGCCGCTTTGCCGCCCTTTGTTTTGCTGGCGGGCAGCGCGGACGAGGCATTTATCTCGTCGCAGTACGCCCCCACGATGGGTCCTGTGACGGACAACGGACGGTTTGACATGATCCTCGGCGCCTCCCATCTGGGATTGGTAGACGATCCAAGGACGCTGGGCATCATCGAGGGATTTCTGGATGGATACTGACGACACAATGACGGCTTTTTACCAGCTGCATCGTGATTTGCCGCGCGAAGGGCCGGGGGTGTCGGACGATGTCGCTTGGGCGGCGTCCCTGGTCGACGTGCCGGTTACCGCGCGCATTGCCGATGTGGCCTGTGGTCCCGGCGGAGATATCGCCGCGCTGCTGGATCTGGCCCCGCAGGGGCATGTGACCGCCCTCGACAAAACACCGCACTTCGTAGACGCCGCGCGCGCGGCGTGGCGCGAGGATGCCCGCGTGACCGTCCTGAAAGCCGATATGAAGGTGATCGCAAACCCCTATGATCTCATCTGGTGCGCGGGTGCCGTTTACTTCATGGGGATCGAGGCGGCTCTCCGAGCATGGCGCAAGTCCTTGCTGCCGCAGGGCACAATCGCGTTTTCTGAGGCGTGTTGGTTCACTGATGCACGGAGCCCGCGCGCCAAAGCGCTGTGGGATCGCGATGCGCCTGCCATGACGGATCAGGCGGGGATCACCGCGCAGATCGACGCCGCAGGCTTTCGCGTTATCGGCCAGCGCCGCTTGCCCGATGCCGCCTGGGAGGCGTATTTCGCCCCTCTAGAGGCG
>JAGXHD010000240.1 GCA_024636395.1 Sulfitobacter sp. | reverse complement strand
CCTCCATGGCGCTCATCGGGCATGACGGCCTGCGTTTCGTCACTTATCCGATTTCGCGCAGCGACCCCGAGACAGGCCTCGCCACGATCAACTGGATCTGTAACCTGCAGTTCGACGCCGCTCAGGCGTTTCGCAAGGAAGATTACAGCCGAGCCGCCGATTTAGAAGATTTCCTGCCTGCGTTTCAACAGATCCGTTTCGACTGGCTCGACGCCCCTGCCCTCATCCGTGGGGCGCATGAAGTGTTCGAATACCCCATGGTCGACCGCGATCCACTGGACCGCTGGACACATGGCCGCACTACTTTGATGGGCGACGCAGCCCACGCGGCCTATCCCGTGGGCTCCAACGGCGCGGGCGCGGGCATCATCGACGCACGCAAGCTGGTCGCGGCTTTTCTGCGCGACGGCCTCTGCCCGGATGCGCTCCACGCCTACGAGGACGAAATGCGCCCCGTGACCTCGAAGATCATCGAGATGAACCGCACGGCAGGGCCCGACAAGATACTCGATATCGTGGAGCAGCGCTGTGGCGGGCAATTCGTCGATATCAACGACGTCATCCCCCACGCAGAAATGGCGGCGCATGTCGCCACCTACAAGCGCATCGCAGGGACCGGGATTCACGAGACGAACACACGCCCGCCGATCATCGCGCCGGGTGCGCGGTTTGGCGAGGCAGCATCATTTGAAAAGGAACCGTTACATGGCCGATGAACCCCACCAAGATGCGACATATCTCGCACAGCAGGTCGCGTCAGGCGCGGTCTCTGCGGATGAACTGCTCGATGAAGCGCTGGCGCGGGTGGCGGCAATGAATCCCGCGCTCAACGCCGTCGTGATGATCGAAGAAGACGCCGCGCGCCGCGCGATCAAGGCGGGGCTGCCGGAGGGCCCATTCAGGGGGGTGCCGTTCCTCATCAAGGATCTGGGCGCGGAGGCGATCGATTTCCCCACCAACAGCGGATCGAACCTGCTGCGCGGCACGCGCTACACCTACGATAGTGCGATTTTCAACCGCATGCGCGCGACCGGCGTCGTGACGTTCGGACGGACCACATCGCCAGAAGGCGGTATCGGTCCAGTGACCGAAGCGGCGGTTTACGGCGGGCCAACACGCAATCCTTGGGATCTGTCGCGCACCTCTGGCGGCTCCTCCGGCGGGTCAGGGGCGGCGGTGGCGGCAGGGATCGTGCCAATGGCGCATGGCTCGGACGGGGGCGGCTCCGTCCGCATCCCGGCATCGAGCTGCGGACTTTTTGGCTTCAAGGCGACGCGGGCGCGCTTCCCCGATGGACCTGCGGCCGGCGAAGGCTGGGCGGGCATGGCGATCGACGGCTTTCTGTCCCATTCCGTGCGCGACAATGCGGCGATGATGGACGCCTGCGCGGGTGCTGATCCAGGCGCACCCTATGTCGCCCCCGCGATGGAAATGACGTACGCGGCAGCGATCAGCCGCCCGCCACGCCCATTGCGCTTCGGAGTCTGCGACACGACCTTTACGGGCGGCGCGATCGACCCCGAGTGTCGTGCAGCGGTAAACAAGACAGCTGAACTTCTGGAAGATCTCGGTCACTCCGTCGCTCCCGCCCTGCCCCGCGCGGATCATGCGGGCATGATGCAGGCATGGACGCGCGTCGTGGCCTGCGGCACGGCCCTTTGGATCGAGAGCGCGGCGCGCGCGCAGGGGCGCGATGTGAGGCAAGGCGATGTTCAGGGGATCGCCGCGAGTGCGATGACATTTGCCAAAGGCATCTCGGGCGCGCAATATCTGGCCGCCGTCAACGCCGTCCACGCTTACGGGCGCCAGATGGCTGCGTGTTTCGACGATTATGACATACTGCTTTGCGCCACGCTTGCGGAGCCGCCCGCCGAGGTCGGCCGCTTTACGCACGAGCGCGACGATTACCAGACCTACCGCGTGGGCGCGGGCGGCGTTTTCGAGTATTCACCGTTCTGCGCGGCCTTCAATGCCAGTGGGCAACCCGCCGCGAGCCTGCCCCTGCATTGGACCGCATCGGGCCTGCCTGTGGGCGTCCATCTTGCGGCTGACTACGGGGCGGATGCGACGCTGATCGCGCTCTGCGCACAGCTTGAGCAGGCAGCCCCCTGGGCGCACCGCAAAGCGCCAATTCTAGGGGAATACCTTGCATAACCGGGCCCTGCACAGCACGCTGACCCTAGGGGGACGTAGACTTTGACCAAACAGATCGCGATCGACGCGCGCAATGTCGGCAAGATATACGGGGTCGGCGTGCACGCGGTAACCGCGCTCGGCGATGTGTCGATCGCTATCGAGCAGGGCGAGTTTTTTACGCTTCTTGGGCCGTCGGGCTGCGGCAAGACTACGCTGCTGCGGTGTATCGCAGGGTTCGAGACGCCCACGTCGGGTAGCATTCACCTGTCGGGCCGCGACATCACCTATACACCGCCCAACGAGCGTCCGGTGAATACCGTTTTTCAATCCTACGCGCTGTTTCCGCATCTGAGCGTCGCCGACAATATCGGTTTCGGCCTCAAGATGCAGGGAAAGCCCGCAAAAGAGGTGAAAGCGGCGGTGGAGCGTGTGCTGGCTCTCGTCAAGCTCGAAGATTTCGCCAAGCGCCTGCCGCAGCAGTTGTCGGGCGGGCAGCAACAGCGGGTTGCCCTGGCGCGCGCGCTCGCACCCCAGCCGGAAGTACTGCTCCTCGACGAGCCGCTCTCCGCACTCGATCTCAAGCTGCGCAAAGAAATGCAGAGCGAACTCAAACGCCTGCAAACCGAGACGGGCATCACCTTCATCTTCGTGACCCACGATCAGGAAGAGGCACTGACCATGTCGGACCGGATCGCAGTCATGTCGGCGGGGGAGTTGCTACAAGTGGGCACGCCGCACGATATTTATGACCGTCCGGTAAATCGATTTGTCGCCGATTTCATCGGGGAGACCAATTTTGTCGAAGGCACCGTGGAAGGATCAGCCGTGCGCATCGGCACCGGCGATCTTCTGGACGTGACCCTCGACGGGCATAGCGGCGGCGTCACCCTCGCCGTGCGCCCCGAGCAGGTGAGCCTGCGCGCGGACGGCAGCGGTATCGCAGCACAGATCGTCGCGGCGACCTATCTGGGCACCGACACGCATTACACGCTGGAATTGGGCGACAAAAGCCTGCTGGTGGCACGGATCCAATCAAATTCAGCGGGCGGCATGCGCGTGGGCGATGCAGTCGGCCTGCACATCGACGCCGGAGCCGTTCAGGTGCTCAGCGCATGAGCGGCCGCAGCAAGGGCCTCAACGGCTGGCTTTTGTCTTCACCAGCACTGATCCTGCTTTTGCTGGCGGCCAGTGGGCCATTGCTGATTGTCGCAGTCTATTCGGTGCTGGAGAAAGGCGACTATTCCGGCGTGCGCTGGATTCTATCGGGTGACGGCTGGTTCAACGTCCTGTTTCAGCGCGATATTTTCGATCAAACCGTCAGCCTTGCGGATGCGAACCTGTCGATCTTCTGGCGTTCGGTGAAACTGTCGATCGCGACGACGCTCATTACCTTTGCCTTCGGATTGCCCACCGCGTGGTTCATCGCGACGCGCCCGCCCAAATCGCGTGCGCTGTGGCTTTTTCTGATCACGATCCCCTTCTGGACCAACCTACTCATCCGGACGTTCGCGATCATGGAAGTGATCCGTAACCAAGGCATCCTTAACACGTTCCTCACGTGGACCGGCCTTATCTCCGAGCCGATCCAGATCCTCTACACCGATACGGCCGTGCTGATCGGGATGGTCTACGTCTATCTGCCGCTGATGGTGCTGCCGCTCTATGCCGCCATCGACCGGTTCGATTTTCGGCTGATCGAGGCGGGATACGACCTCTATGCCTCGCGCTGGCAGGTACTGCGCGGGGTAATCCTGCCGATCATCCGGCCCGGTATCGTCGCAGGATCGATCCTCGTGTTCATCCCCAGTCTGGGCGCTTACGTCACACCGCGAGTGCTGGGCGGGGGCAAGAATATGATGATCGGCAATTTTATCGAACTGCAATTCGGACAGGGCCAGAACTGGCCGCTGGGCGCAGCACTCTCGACCGTTCTGCTGCTCGTGGTCCTGATCTCGCTGGTGGTTTACACCCGCGTCACCTCGAAGGATGATCCGCGTGGCTGACAAAAAACGCGCCTTCGATGTGACGACCCTGCCCGGGTTCACCGCAATCGCCATCACGGCATTTGTCCTGCTCTATGCGCCGATCATCACGCTGGTGTTCTACTCGTTCAACGGCGGCAATTCAGTCAACCAGTGGGGCGGTTTCTCGTTGCAATGGTATGTGGTCGCCTGGAACAACGAGGCAGTGCAGGATGCCACCGCGCGATCGCTGATCATCGCAGTCTGGGCAGCGGTGATCTCGACGGCGCTGGCCACGATGGCGGCCCTCGGCACCACGCGGCGCGGAAAATTCAAGGGGCAGACGGTGATCTATATCATCATCAACCAGCCTTTGATGGTGCCTGAAATCGTTACCGCCGTGGCGCTGCTGATCTTCTTTTCCTCCGTGAAAATCGCCACGGGCTACAGCGGTCTGGGCTATCTCATCCTGGCCCACTCGGCTTTCTGCATCCCCTTCGCCTATCTGCCGATCAAAGCACGGCTGGAGGGGATGGATACGGCGATGGAAACCGCCGCCGCAGATCTTTACGCGACACCGTGGCAGACGTTCCGCTATGTCACTCTGCCGCTGCTGCTGCCTGGCGTGATCGCGGGGGCGATGCTCGCGTTCATCATCTCGCTCGACAACGTCATCATCACGGAATTTGTAAAATCCGCAGGGCAGGATACACTGCCCACCTATATGCTGGGGCAATTGCGCCGGGCCCTGACACCTGAGGTCAACGCGATCTCAACAGCCCTTCTGGCGCTGACCGTACTTATTCTCACGGTCTTCTTCATCGTTACGAAAAAGCGGGATTAACCCGCGCATCATCAACTGGGAGACATCTGATGAAAACCACCCTTCTTGCAACCACGGCCTTGCTGGCCAGCACTTTTGGCGCCTATGCCGAAGGACAGCTGAACCTCTTCAACTGGGGCAACTACACAAGCCCCGAGATGATCGAGAAGTTCACCGAACAGACCGGTATCGACGTCACCATCACCGATTACGACAGCAACACCACCGCCCTCACCAAGGTCGAGGCAGGCGGCTCGGGCTTCGATCTCGTGGTGCCCTCGGCCAACTATATCCCCGTCTACGTCCGCAAGGGGCTGATCGCCGAACTGGATCACTCGAAGATCCCGAACATCGGCAATATCGCGGCAGAGTGGAAGGATGTGCCATGGGATCCGGGCCGCAGTCATTCCGTGCCATGGCAGTGGGGCTCTGTGGGCATCGCGGTCAATACCACCGTTTATTCAGGGGATCCAAACACGTCCGAGCTGTTCCTCAATCCGCCGGAGGAGCTGGTCGGCAAGATCAACGTCGTGCCGGAAATGACAGATGTGATGAACATGGCGATCTTCAATCTGGGCGGCGAAGCCTGCACCGAGGATCTGGACCTTCT
>JAGXHD010000016.1 GCA_024636395.1 Sulfitobacter sp. | reverse complement strand
CGAATACGTGATCGGTGATATGATTTCGCCGGTGAAGGCCGCTGTAGGTCCCGGGTACGGCGCACTGGACGAACGGCTGGAGGCCGCAGTGCATATCCGCTTTGGCTTGCGCGCGAAGGGGCCCCCCGCCCTCAAAAAGCAGATCAAGAAAGCTGACCGGGGGAGTGCCTGGATGGAGGCGGTGCAGATCGCCGGGTTCGACGTGGCAGAGGCAGACCGCTTCTTCGGTAAACCCGATCCGGCGCTCAAGGACGGGCTGGAGATCACGCTGCGCCCCCCCGTTGAGGTCCGCGCTGAATTCACCGCCCGCCATGCGAAGCTATTGGAGCAAATGCCATGATAAACCTCCGCCCCACCATGCCACTCGATGCGGGCTCCATGGCGAGATTGCTGAACGAAATCATCGACAAAGGCAACACAACCGCCCTGACACGCCCGGTAACGGGGCAGGATCTGACGGAGTGGATGGCGGTTAACGCAGATGCTTCCGCGTGGCATGTGGCGCTGGATGATATGGAAAAAGTGGTCGGGTTTCAGTGGGTTTCGCCCCACACAAAGCTGCCGCCCGAAGCCTGCGATATTGCGAGCTTCGTCCAGATCGGGCGGACAGGGCTGGGCATCGGATCAGCCCTGTTCACCGCGACAGCGCGGGCGGCCAAAGCGCTGGGCTACAAGTGGATCAACGCGACGATCCGAGCGGACAACGAGGGAGGGCTGACCTACTACCAGAGCAGGGGCTTTCGAACATGGACGATCGACGAAGGTGTCGAGCTGGAAAGCGGCCAGATGGTCGACAAGATCAGCAAGCGCTACGACGTCTGATGCGCTCCCCCTAACCTGCGTTTAGCGTGGGCTGCGCTTGGCCAATATCCGCTGCAAGGTCCGCCGGTGCATGTTCAGGCGCCGCGCCGTCTCAGATACGTTCCGATCACAAAGCTCGTAGACCCGCTGGATATGCTCCCAGCGCACGCGATCCGCACTCATCGGGTTTTCGGGCGGCGGCGGCAAATTATCGCCACGCGCCAGCAGGGCATTCGTAATGTCGGTAGCGTCAGCGGGTTTTGACAGATAATCCGTCGCACCGATCTTTACGGCAGCGACTGCCGTGGCAATTGCACCGTATCCGGTCAGGACCACGACGCGGGCATCCGGGCGGCGTTCGCGCAGGATCTCAACTACGTCAAGGCCGTTGCCATCCTCGAGCCGCAGGTCGCAGACTGCATAGGCCGGTGGACGCGCTGTCGCGATGGCCGAACCTGCCGCGACAGATCCCGCTATCTCGACCTCAAACCCGCGCTTCTCCATCGCTTTGGCCAGACGGCGCAGAAACGGCTCATCGTCGTCGAGCAGCAACAGGGTCTTATCGGGCCCAAGGTCGGGCAAAAGCTCTTCTTGCATCTTAGGGCGCCTTATCCAAATCGGGTCATATCCAGTCACTCAAACATGGAGCGGGAATGGCCGTGGTCAAATACGATCGACATAACACCCAATCTTATCCGCCATCTCTTCGGGCGACAGCTCGCGGCGGAAGAACTCCAGAAACCCCTGCTCTGGCGTCACGAGATAGCTGAAGGTGGAATGGTCCACCAGATATTCCCCGTCGACCGGCGGATGAGCTTTGTAATAGGTGCGATAAGCTTTGCTCGCTTCTGCTACCTGTTCGTCGCTTCCCGTGAGACCGATCATGCGCGGATGCATAGCATCGGCAAAATCCCGAACAACCTCGGGTGTGTCGCGGGCCGGGTCGACTGTGATAAACACGGGCGTCACAGATTGACCGCGCTCTTCGAGGATCTCAACGGCGGCGGCGTTGCGGTCCACATCCAACGGGCAGACATCGGGGCAATATGTGTAGCCAAAATAGATCAGCGTGGGTTCAGTGATAACCTCGGCGCTGGTCACCGTCTCTCCCGCGCCGTTCACCAGAGTGAAGTGTCCACCCAGATCTCCCGCCACGGACGAAGCGCCACAAAACGCAAACTGCCCTTCGTCGCCGCGACCGCTGAAAAAAACCATCGCCAGCAGCCCGGCAGCTGCGACGAAAACGGCAACGATAGCGGCGATACGGATCATGGGGCCTCCTGCGCGCGCAGCGTCATTGCGCGCTCTTGATGATGAATTGGCACAGACCTACGCTAGCTTCTATGCAATGCAAGTCACATTCGAGAGAAGCGCCCAGATGACGCAGACCACAATCCGCCCCATAGGTGAGCGCAAGCGCGCCAACTGGATCCGCTTGCGCACCATGATACTGCTGCGTTGGGTCGCGATCGCGGGGCAATTCGCCGCCGTGACGGTGACGCCGCAGCTGTTCGGAATCCAGCTCGAACTTGGGCTGTGTTATTTCGTCATCGGCATTTCAGTGATCGGCAATCTGGTCGCCGGATTCGTCTTTCCCGAAAACAAGCGCTTGTCGGAGCGGCAGAACATGGCCCTGGTCAGCTTTGATCTAGTGCAACTGAGTGTGCTGCTGTTCCTGACGGGCGGTCTTAATAATCCCTTCACCCTGCTGCTGCTCGGTCCTGTCACCATCTCCGCCACGGCACTCAGCCTGCGCTCTACTCTCACGCTGTGTGCGATGGCGATCGTGAGCGTCAGTGTGCTTGCGTTCTTTCATCTGCCACTGCGCACGATGGAGGGGGCTATCCTCCAGATACCGCAGCTATTCGTCTTTGGCCAATGGATCGCCCTGGTGATCGCGGTTGTGTTTACCTCCGCCTATTCGCGCCGCGTCACGTCAGAGATCCATCTGATGTCGGATGCTCTTGCGGCCACGCAGATGGCGCTCGCGCGGGAGCAAAAGCTCACAGACTTAGGCGGCGTGGTCGCCGCTGCGGCGCATGAACTGGGCACACCACTTGCCACGATCAAACTGGCCAGTGCAGAACTGGTTGATGAGTTGCGCAACCAGCCAGAGCTGCGCGAGGATGCTGAGCTGATCGTACAGCAGGCCGACCGCTGCCGCGATATCCTGCGGGATATGGGGCGTGCGGGAAAGGATGATCTGCACATGCGACAGGCGCCACTGATAACCGTTGTCGAATCCGCAGCCGAGCCGCACATGGGGCGGGGCAAGGACGTGATGATCAATTTCAACAGCGCCGATACGCCGAAAGGGCCGCAACCCGCAATCCTGCGGATGCCGGAGATCATCCACGGTCTGCGGAATCTGGTCCAGAACGCGGTCGATTTCGCGCAAAGCACGGTCTGGATCGAGACCCGCTGGACCGATGACATCATTATCGTGCGCATCCTCGACGACGGAAACGGCTTTCCGCCGCAGCTTCTGGGCCGCTTGGGGGATCCGTTCATGGGCCGCCGGACTCGCCGGAAAAAGGATAAGACCCGGCCGGAATACGAAGGGATGGGCCTTGGCCTGTTTATCGCCAAGACGCTGCTGGAGAGGTCGGGTGCCACGCTCAGCTTTGCCAATGGGGCGGACGAGGCGGGCTACCGCAGTCAGGATATCGGAGCAGTCGTCGAAGTCCGCTGGCCGCGCAATAAAATCGATGCCCGCACCGGCGAGAATGCTGTGGCGCGCGGCAGCAACACGCGCTTTGCCGAAGTCTGAAAGGATCTAAAAATTAACACTTTTTAAAGGTTAAAGATTGCATGATGGCCCTGCCCGAAAAGCGTGCGGAGTACCGTGTTGATTGATCTGATTCTAATTCTTGCAGTCGTCATTCCGACTGTTGCGCTGGGCAGTTGGTGGGTGTTGCGTCCTGTTGGCAGCTTTGCCGCCAAAAGCGAGCCGGAGGGCGATGTTCCTGCGATCGTGTTCCGCGGCGGTATCTTGGACCATGCAACGGAAGCAGCGATGGCCCGGTTTCCGATCGCGATCGGCGCACATGACTGGGAAGATATCCATGATATTCTGGCGCCTGACTATCCCGGCTTTCCGCCTCACCGCCCGCTAAACGGCAGCGGCGAGATATGGCTCAAAGGACTTAAAGGCAGCGCACAAATCATACCGCGCACAAATTTGACTTCAGTATATTTTCACGAAGTCGGGGACATATCCCTGACCTCTCGTGATACCGCCGAGCTTCAACTTCTGAGACAGATCAATGAGCACCTACCGTATCCCGTGTGGAAAACGGATCTGACCGGCGCGGTGATCTGGAGCAATGCGGCCTACTCAGCTTTGCGCCGTCGCCTTCCAGAAGACGCAGCAAAAACCGGTGTTTCGATTTTTACGTTGCCGGATCCCTCTCCTAAATCTGTCGACGGCGCGAAAGGCACGCAGACCAACCGCGTGAAAGTCGAGTACGCCTTTTCGGAGTCTCCTGAATGGTTCAGTGTAGCATGCCACCCGCTCTCAGACGGTGCGATTTATCACGCCACTTCCCTATCAGCAGTGATCAAGGCTGAGGACGCCCAGCGCGATTTTGTCCAGACGCTGGCAAAAACCTTCGCACATCTTTCTATCGGTCTCGCAATTTTCAACCGGAACAGACAGCTCGCGCTCTTCAATCCGGCGCTGATTGATCTCACGGGGCTGTCTGTATCGTTCCTCAGCCCACGGCCCACGATTGATTCCTTCTTCGATGCCCTGCGCGAGAACAGGCGCATGCCGGAGCCAAAGAACTACAAGACATGGCGTCACCGGATGGCCGATATGATCAGCGCTGCGGAATCCGGGCGTTTCGAGGAGACATGGTCCCTCGAGACCGGGCAAACCTACCGCGTGACCGGAAGGCCGCATCCCGATGGCGCAATTGCATTTCTACTTGAGGACATTAGCGCGGAAATCTCGCTCACCCGCAATTTCCGTGCCGAACTCGAACTGGGTCAAAGCCTTGTCGACACTTTCGAGGATGCTCTTGCTGTCTTTTCGCAATCCGGCGTGCTGACGTTTTCGAACAAGGCCTATGATCTGCTCTGGGGCTTTCGGGGCGACAGCAGCTTTGCCGATGTCACGATCAGTGACGCAATCCAGCTTTGGCGCGAAAAATCAGCACCTAACCCGATGTGGCAGGATCTGCGTGACTCGGTGATGCGGCTGGGGGACCGGGAGGAATGGTCCATGCCAGTGTGCCTGAAGGGCCAAAAACCAATGCAGTGCAAGATTTTGCCCATCGCATCCGGTGCAACGGTTGTCCGCTTCTCCCGGCAAACCTCGGTATCGGCGAAATCTCAACCGCGCGCGCGGAAAACATCCGACTGACAGCTCTTTCATGCGACGCCTCTGGCAGCTAGTTTGCCGTCATGAAAATCGCCGTGCCTCTTGCTTCCCCCGATCAGACCGCCGCCTTTGCCCGGCGACTGGGGGCGAAACTCGACTCAGGCGATACTATTCTGCTGACCGGTGACGTGGGTGCCGGAAAGACGCATTTTGCGCGAGCGCTGGTCCAATCGTTGCTGGCATCTCCGGAAGATGTCCCCTCTCCAACATTTACTCTCGTTCAAACTTACGAGGCAGCATCCGGCACGGAAATCTGGCATGCGGATCTGTACCGCCTCGGCGATCCATCGGAGACGGATGAGCTGGGCCTCGTCGATGCGATGGATCAGGCGATCTGCCTTATCGAATGGCCGGACCGACTGGGAGATCTGAGACCCCATGATGCGCTGGACATCACCCTCACCGCGACCGATGCTGATCTTCACCGCATCCTGACAGCGACATGGTCGGGGCCGCGCTGGGATACAAAAATGACAGACTGGACCACATGACCGACCGCGCTTTTCTTCTGACCGAATTCATCCAGCGCTGCGGCTGGGCAGACGCCGCCCGCGTAACTGTGGCGGGTGACGCCTCCAATCGTAAATATGAGCGGCTGGTCAAATCTGACGGAGCCACCGTGATCCTGATGGACGCACCCGCTGAAAGCGACGAGGATGTAAGGCCCTTCATCGCCATCGCGGAACATTTGCGCACTACTGGTTTGAGCGCGCCGGCGATACTGGCACGCGACACCGAGAACGGACTTTTGCTCATCGAAGATCTTGGCGACGATCTGTTCAAGAAGGTGATCGCGCGGGACGCATCGCTGGAAGCGCCGCTCTATGCCGCAGCTGTCGACGTGCTCACCGTTCTGCATGCGGCACCCTTGCCGGCGCTTGAGCCGTACAGCACCGCCAGAATGACCAGCTTTGCCGCACGCGCCTACGAGTGGTATCTTTTCGGCCTCACCGGCGCCCGCGATACGCAGGAGCAGGCCGTGTTCGAGCGGATCATGGCAGATCTTCTTGCTCCGCTGGAAGATGCCCCACAGGTGCTGATCCAGCGTGATTATCACGCAGAAAATCTGTTGTGGCTGCCTGAGAGACAAGGCGCTGCGAGGGTGGGTCTTCTGGATTTTCAGGATGCCATGTCGGGCCATGCGGCCTACGATCTCGTGTCGGTCCTACAAGACGCGCGGCGCGACGTTCCCCGTGTGATCGAAAACGCCATGATCGACCGCTATCTGGCCCAGAACCCGCAGGACGAGGATTCATTTCGCGCCGCATACGCGATTTTGGGTGTGCAGCGTAATCTGCGCATCGTCGGCGCCTTCGCCAAACTCTGCCTCGAACTTGGAAAGCCGCGCTATATCGACCTGATCCCGCGCGTCTGGGAGTTTGTGGAGCGCAATCTCGCGCATCCTGCCCTCGAGCCCGCCGTCGCACACATCCGCTCCACCCTTCCCGCGCCAACCCCTGAAATCCTCGCCAAGCTCAAATCGAAAGGTGCGGCATGAGTTTTGCCGTGATGCTGTTTGCAGCCGGCTTCGGGACGCGGATGAAACATCTGACCTCTGATCGCCCCAAGCCGATGGTCGAGGTCGCGGGAAGGCCGCTGATTGATCACGCGCTCGCCCTCGCACACGGCATCTCCCCTCCGATCATCGTGGCAAACTTGCATTACCGCGCCGAGATTCTGCGCGCGTATCTTGACCCACTCGGCGTAGCCACGCTGATCGAAGAGCCCGATATTCTGGAAACCGGCGGGGGCCTGCGCAATGCGCTGCCGTTGCTGGGCGACGGGCCGGTGATTACGATGAACACCGATGCCATCTGGCAGGGGCCCAACCCGCTAAGCATTCTGATCGAGGCTTGGGATCCTGCTAAAATGGATGCCCTCTTGATGGGCATATTGCCAGAAAGGGCGCTGGAGCATGCAGGATCCGGTGACTTTACACTGGCACGCGATGGCCGTCTGAGCCGCGGTGCGGGTGTTGTCTATGGCGGCGTCCAGATCATAAAGACCGATCTTCTCGCGGGCGTTGATGAGCAGGTTTTCTCGCTCAATCGGATCTGGGACCAAATGCTCCGACACCAGAGAATTTACGGGCTCGAATATCCCGGGCACTGGTGCGACGTGGGGCATCCCGGCGGCATTGTGACGGCAGAAGGGCTCTTGAAAACAGATGTTTGAACCACAAAAAGCCCCCCGCGTCTTCGGCCTACCCGCTGGCGCTGACTTTCCGAAAGCGCTAGCCGAAGGCCTGCTTTATCGGTTTCGGGCGTGTCCGCCAGAGGCCTTAGCCAGGGTCGATCTGATCGTAAACACCGAGCGGATGGCCCGGCGACTGCGCGGGATATTTGAGGAGGGGCCCGCAATGCTGCTGCCCCGGATCCGGCTGTTGACCGATCTGGAGGGGCTGGTTCCAAGCGTTATCGTTCCCGAAGGCGTTCCGCCCTTGCGCCGGAGGCTTGAACTGATCGGATTGATTTCTGCTCTGCTCGAAAAATCACCGGATCTTGCCTCGCGCGCGTCGCTCTATGATCTGGCCGATAGCCTTGCTGCGCTGATCGATGAAATGCAGGGCGAGGGGGTCGCGCCTGATGCCATTTCGCGGCTCGATGTGACGGATCAATCGGGGCACTGGGAACGCGCAAAGGTATTTTTGGGGATCGTGCAGACGTATCTGGACCTGACCGAACAAACGCCGGACACCGAAGCACGCCAGCGCGCGCGGGTGAGCGCCATCGCCACCCTTTGGGCGGAGAAACCGCCGCATAATCCGGTGATCATTGCCGGATCGACCGGATCGCGCGGGACGACCCAGATGCTGATGCAGGCGGTTGCCAAGCTGCCTCAGGGGGCGCTGGTATTGCCCGGTTTCGATTTTGATTTGCCGCCCGAGGTTTGGGCCGCACTCGATGATCCGCTGATTTCGGAAGATCATCCACAATTCCGCTTTTACAGCCTGATGAAAGGACTGGGCAGTACGCCAAATGCCGTCGAAAGGTGGCACGCTGCATCACAGTGTCCCGCCCCTGACCGGAACAGACTGATCTCGCTCTCATTACGCCCGGCGCCAGTTACCGATGCCTGGAGGATCGAGGGGCCGCAGCTGTCTGATCTGGAAACCGCGACCCGCGACATGACACTTGTGCTTGCCGAGACCCCCCGCGCCGAAGCACTGGCAATTGCGCTTCGCTTGCGGCGCGCGGCGCAGGACGGGCAAACTTCAGCGCTCATCACCCCCGACAGAATGCTGGGCAGGCGCGTGACTGCCGCCCTCAGCCGGTGGGGTATCCTCCCCGATGACAGCGCAGGCACGCCGCTGCATCTCTCCCCGCCCGGACGGTTCCTGCGGCACGTAGCTGCGCTGATGTCGCGGCGTCTGGATGCCGAAGCACTTCTGACCCTGCTCAAACATCCGCTGACCAACAGCGCGGAGGACCGCAACCACCACAATCTCAACACGCAGCGGAGCGAATTGGCGATCCGGCGGTACGGCATGCCCTATCCGGAGGCGGAAAGTTTCATCAAGCTCTGCGAAAAAGCTGCGCAAGAGGATGCGCGGATGCAGCAATGGTCTGTCTGGGCAGCCGCTGCATTCATGGGGCATCTGGACCATGAAACCCGACCCCTGCGCTATTGGGTCGAGCGGCACTTGCAGCTGGCGGAGACGATTGCAGTCGGCCCCGCAGAAAATCGCGGCCATCAGCTCTGGCAGAAAAAAGCGGGCGTTGAGGCACGCCGTGTGATGCAAACGCTTGAGGACGAGGCGGGTTTTGCGGCCAGTTTCACAGCAGCGGATTATGCCGATCTGGCCGGGGCGTTGCTGGCCGCCGGTGAAGTACGCGACCGCGATGCACCCCGAACCGGCATCATGATCTGGGGCACCCTGGAGGCGCGGGTGCAAGGCGCCGACCTGGTGATCCTCGGCGGCCTCAACGACGGGACCTGGCCGGAAGCACCGCCCCCCGATCCATGGCTGAACCGCAAGATGCGCCATGACGCAGGTCTGCTGCTGCCGGAACGGCGCGTCGGACTGGCAGCGCATGATTACCAGCAGGCAGTCTGCGCGCCCGAGGTCTGGATCACGCGCGCGATCCGGTCTGAGGACGCAGAGACCGTTCCATCGCGCTGGATCAACCGTTTGGGCAACCTGATGTACGGCCTTCCGAAACAGGGCGGCAAGGCAGCATGGGACGCTATGATTGAACGGGGGTCTTACTGGCTGGGACAGGCGCGCGCGCTGGAGGCGGTGGACCGTGTACCTTCCGCCAAGCGCCCCTCGCCACGCCCCCCCGCCGCCGCCCGGCCCCGCATCCTATCAGTCACGGAGATCAAAACGCTCATTCGTGATCCCTATGCGATCTATGCCCGGCACAGTCTGCGCCTGCGCGCGCTGCGCCCTCTGGTGCAATCGCCCGATGCGCCCTTGCGCGGGATCGTTGTCCACAGCGTCCTGGAGCATTTCGTCAAATCCGTAATGAATGATCCGACACGCCTGAACAGGTCACATTTGATGGCGGTTGCGGATGAAACGCTGACCGAGCTGGTGCCATGGCCCGCCGCACGCACCATCTGGTTCGCTCGGATAGCGCGCATCGCGGACTGGTTTATCGAGAAGGAGCGCGACCGGCTTGCCACGGCATTGCCTGTGGCCTTTGAGGGTGACGCGCGGGGTCAGCTGGAGATCCCATCGCTTGGCTTTACGCTGCGCGGGATCGCGGACCGGATTGACCGAAATGCGAGCGGAGAGATCCAGATCTATGATTACAAAACCGGAACCCCTCCAACGGAAAAGCAGCAAAAGCATTTTGACAAACAGCTGCTGATCGAGGCGGCAATGGTCGAGCAGGGCGCTTTCAAGGCGATCGGCCCAGCGCCAGTTTCGCGCGCCACGTTCATCGGGCTGGGCAATCCACCCGGCGAAGTGGACGCCCCTCTGGAGCAGGAGTCGGCGCACGACGTTCTGGAAAACCTGACAAAATTACTCGAAGCATATCTCGATCCGGAACAGGGCTTCACCTCTCGGCGGATGATGGAAAAAGCGATCTTTTCAGGCGAATACGATCATCTGGCCCGCTACGGCGAATGGGATGCCTCCGATGATGCTGCGCCCGAGGATCTGACATGAGCACGCTGCCCGACTGGAACGAAGCCACCCGCGCACAGATCACCGCGGCGGCCCCGGATACCTCGACCTGGCTGAGTGCCAATGCAGGCTCCGGCAAAACCCGCGTGCTGACTGACCGCGTTGCGCGCTTGCTGCTGGATGAGGTGCGACCCCAGCATATTTTGTGCCTGACGTATACCAAGGCCGCCGCCTCCGAGATGCAAAACCGCCTGTTCAAACGATTGGGCGAATGGGCGATGATGGAGGACGATGATCTGCGCAAAGGGCTGCGTGATCTGGGGGTTCTCAAGGAGATCCCCGCCGAGAAGCTGCGCGAGGCGCGCACGCTCTTTGCGCAGGCCATCGAGACACCGGGCGGGCTGAAAATCCAGACCATCCACTCATTTTGTGCGTCTCTGTTAAGGCGCTTTCCGCTTGAAGCTCGGGTAAGCCCGCAGTTCAAGGAGATCGAGGACCGTGCGGCAGAACTGCTGCGCGCCGACGTGCTCGATGCGATGGCGGAAGGGCCGCAGGCGCATCTGGTCGCTGATCTGGCCGCGCATTACACCGGTGACAATTTCGCCTCGCTCACCCAGTCCATCACCAGCAAGCGGGAACAGTTCGAGGATCTGCCCGATGATCTGAATGCACTGTTTGATCTGCCACAGGATTTCGATATCGGCGCCCTGCCCCGCGATGTGATAGATCAGGCCGTCATGCGCTGGATGCCGGACGCCATCGATATCATCGCCGCACAAAACAACAAAACCATGCCCGTTCTGGCGGCCGGTTTGCGCGCGATCAATTTCAGCGACCCGTCACCTGACGATCTGGACAAGCTCAAAGCCCTCATGCTGACGAAAGAGCACCAGATACGCAAAAATCTGG
This sequence comes from Sulfitobacter sp., assembly GCA_024636395.1. GTDB lineage: Bacteria > Pseudomonadota > Alphaproteobacteria > Rhodobacterales > Rhodobacteraceae > JAGXHD01. The sequence goes on along the minus strand of JAGXHD010000016.1, from coordinate 14,195 downwards.
TAACCAAGGGTGCGCAAACAGAGCTGGGGACAATGCTCTCCTCACTGGAGGATCTGGCCCAGCGCACCTATGACGCCCATGATCTCCAGATGCGCGCACGCAACGTGGCGCGCACCGGCGCGCTGCACCGCTTTGCCGCTGCATTCATTACGCGTTACGAGGCGGAGAAACAGCAACGGGGTTGGCTTGATTTCGACGATCTGATCCTCCGGGCCCGCGCGCTGCTCAATGATCCCAAGGTCGCGGCATGGGTACTTTACCGCATCGATGGCGGCATCGATCATATTCTGGTGGATGAGGCGCAGGATACCTCACCGCGCCAGTGGGACGTGATCGAGAAGCTGGCGGATGAATTTGCCTCCGGCGCTGGCGCACGCGAAGATGCGGTGGAACGGACGCTGTTTGTGGTCGGCGACAAGAAGCAATCGATCTATTCTTTTCAGGGGGCCGATCCGCGCGAGTTCGACCTCAAGCGCGACAGCTTTCAGGAAAGTCTCGAGGCCGCGAACCTGAAGTTCCAGAACCAGAGCCTCGACTATTCCTTCCGGTCTTCCCCCGCCGTGCTGCGCGCCGTGGACCAGACCTTCAACACGCTTCCCATCCCGCGCATGGGCGATGCAATGCACCATCTAGCCTTCAAGGACGCGCTGCCCGGCCGTGTCGATCTGTGGCCTGTCGTGGAAACCGCGCGCGACGAGGAGGACGAGCCTGACTGGACGGACCCGATCGACCGGAAAAGCGCGCAACATCATACTGTTGTGCTGGCCGACCAGATCGCAGCGCAGATAAGCCATCTGGTGAACGGAGAGCATTACATCCCCGACGAGGCTAAGGATCACAGTCTGCACCGCCGCCGGATCACCGCCGGTGACTTCCTCATTCTGGTACGTGGGCGCAAGACGGGCCTATTCTCCGAAATCATCCGGGCTTGCAAAGCGGCGAAACTGCCCATCGCTGGTGCCGACCGGCTCAAAGTGGGCGCGGAACTGGCCGTGCGCGACATCGGGGCGCTGCTGTCGTTCCTTGCAACGCCCGATGATGCGCTCTCACTGGCGACCGCGCTGCGCTCGCCTCTGTTCGGCTGGAGCGAGCAGGCCGTATTCACGTTGGCGCACCACCGACCCCTTCCACAAGATCTGTGGGAAAGTCTGCGCAAACAGACGGATACCTATCCCGAAACTCTCGCTGTCTTGCGCGATCTGCGCGGCCAGGTCGATTTTTTGCGCCCCTATGATCTGATCGAGCGAATCCTGACGCATCATGACGGGCGGCGCAAACTGCTCGCTCGGATGGGGACCGAAGCTGAGGATGGTGTCGACGCGCTTCTAGGACAGGCGCTTGCCTACGAGCGCACCGAAGCACCGAGCCTGACCGGGTTTCTTGAGTGGATGCAGGCCGATGATCTGGAAATAAAGCGCCAGATCGACAGCGCATCAGACCAGATCCGCGTGATGACGGTCCATGGAGCGAAAGGGCTGGAAGCGCCCATCGTTATTTTGCCAGACACAGGCCGGAAGGACGTTACCATAAAGAGTGAAATCATCGCGCTGGACGGTGTGCCGATCTGGAAACCCAACGCACCGGAGATGACGCAGGCCATCGCGGCTGAGATCGAAACGCTGAAAGAGGCGCAAGCTCAGGAAGGGTTGCGCCTGCTCTACGTTGCCATGACACGCGCTGAAAAGTGGCTGATCATCGCTGCGGCGGGCGATTTGCCCAAAGAGGGGAACAGCTGGTATCAGATGGCAGAAGCGGCACTGGGCCATCTCAATGCTGTGCCATACCGTGACGGATCTGCGGGTGGTATACGGCACGAAGAAGCAGGTTGGGACGACCTGCCGGTAGTAAATGTGCCTTCAAAAACGACAGAATCGATCTTTTTAGAGCCGATATTCACCAGCTCTCCACCACCGGAGCCGCAACGCAGGCTCGTTTTGACTCCCTCCACAATGGAGGGCGCAAAAGCGCTTGCCGGGGCGGCAGGCATGGATGAGGAAGCCGCCAAAAGCTATGGGTCGCTCGTGCATTATTTGCTTGAACACGTCGCACCGCTCGACCCCGTCCGACGCGAGCAAGCAGCAGAACAGCTGACGCGGAAAACAGATCCAGATATCGCGCGCGCTGCGCGGGAGGAAGTTGCCGCCGTGCTCGCGGCCCCTGCCTTCACCCCTATCTTTGACAAAGCTGCATTGGCCGAGGTAGCGGTCACCGCTGATCTTGGGGCCAGTCGCATGTATGGCGTCATCGACCGACTGATCATTGAGGACGGCCGCATCCTCGCCGTAGACTTCAAAACCAACAGAACCGTGCCCGAGACTGCAGATGATTGCCCCGAAGGCCTGCTGCGCCAGATGGGCGCCTATGCCCATGCACTCAAGGCTATTTATCCCGAGCACCGGATCGAGACAGCAATCCTGTGGACCCGGACGTGCACGCTGATGCCACTGCCACACGATGCCGTGTCTGCAGCACTGCACCGCACGGGTCACCTTGACGCAGGCCCTGCGCCTTCTTAGGTAATTGGCATACCCGAATTCATGGAGAGCTTTTATGGCCACCGTTTCAGTTACCGACGCTACCTTCGACGCCGAAGTCAAAAATTCCGATATCCCAGTAGTTGTGGATTTCTGGGCAGAATGGTGCGGCCCCTGCAAGCAGATCGGGCCGTCCCTTGAGGAGCTGTCCGCCGAGATGGAAGGCAAGGTCAAGATCGTCAAAGTAAACGTAGACGAGAACCCCAACTCCCCGGCACAGATGGGCGTTCGCGGTATTCCCGCCCTGTTCATCTTCAAGAATGGCGAGGTCGTCTCGAATATGGCGGGCGCGCGCCCCAAGGCGGCCCTGCAAAGCTGGATCGAAGAGTCGATCTAAGCCGGAAGACTTTTGGGGAAAGGCGCGCCACGGAGCGCGCCTTTTTCGTTTCTAGAAAGATGTTGGTGGCGACACTGGCCAGCCAAACCGCGCGAGCCTTGCAGCAATCACATCCTCGGCCTCGGGCCTGCCTGCGTTGATGCTGTTTTTCTGCCAGAACCAGTGGACGTAAGCGGCGTAGTCAGGTGTAAGCACCTTCACCGCGTCAAATCCCGCCGCCAGATTGGCCAGATCCGCCTGCTCCGCAATATGATGAAAATCTGCCTTGCGAAACAACAAGCAAGGCTTGCCGAAGAAATACCCGTTGAACGCCACACTCGAATTCTGGGTCACGATATACGCGCAGCGCGCCAGAAGATCGGTCATGCCACCCGTCTGCACAATCAATCGCTTGTGGCTCTTTTCCAGTTTATCGAGCGCGGCGATTTCCGCTCTGGTATACCGCTCGTTCGGATGGAGCGTGGCGATGACCTGACCGTTGGTCTGATCCAGACAATGCTCGACCATCTCAAGCGGGCTGCACAGCTGAAATGGCCTGTGGGTCGTGATCTTGCCTTGCAGCGGGACGTAGACGAACCCCTCTCTCGACGTCGTCCGGGGCGCATCTCCGAAAAGGCGATTCTGCCAGAATTTATAGAACCGCGCTGCCGCGCCCGCCTCTGCCGGATCGGGCGCAAAACTGGCCTGCGCCACGTCCCACGTCCACCGCTCGGCGCTCCGCTCGACTTGCCAGAAGGGATAGTGATAAACCCTGCGAAAACACAGACCGCGGACATCCGGCGGGGTCTTGATATGGTTCATCGACCATCCCTGCCCCTCCGGTACGGCGCGCGCACCGAACGGCGCATATCGCACCTCAAGCCCCGAACGCTCCATCACGCCCGCCATCTTTCCGATGAAGTTGTGCTTGCCCGCCTGCGCACTTTCGCACAGCTCCGGCTCCAGATAAAAAGTGACTGTCTCGCGCTCGCTCATGCTTCCAACGCTATGCCCCAGACAGGGCCGGAACAAGGGGCGCCCTTGTCCCATCGCTGCCGCCACGCCATATAGGGGGCAGCATACGGAGGCATTATGGCACGAGACGAATTTCCCGGATGGCATGGTACGACCATCATCGGTGTGAAAAAAGGCGGCGAGGTTGTGATCGCGGGGGATGGCCAGGTGAGCCTCGGCCAGACCGTCATCAAAGGGACCGCGCGCAAGGTGCGCCGCCTGTCGCCCGGCGGCTACGACGTGGTGGCAGGCTTTGCGGGCTCGACCGCCGATGCGTTTACGCTGCTGGAGCGGCTCGAAGCCAAGCTGGAGGCCACTCCCGGGCAGTTGCAACGCGCCAGCGTCGATCTCGCCAAAGATTGGCGCACCGACAAGTATCTACAAAAGCTCGAAGCGATGCTGATTGTGACCGATGGCACGGAGCTTCTAATCATCACAGGCGCCGGTGACGTGCTGGAGCCGGAACACGATATTGCCGCCATCGGCTCTGGGGGGAACTTTGCACTCGCTGCTGCGCGCGGGCTAATCGACAGCGACCGTAACGCCGAGGAAGTGGCGCGCGACGCGATGAAAATCGCCTCCGATATCTGCGTTTACACCAACGGCAATCTGACCGTGGAGAAGATTACTTCGGAACGTTGATCCTCCCACTATCGTTTGTTCGTAAGACAGAACAAACACTGAGGAGCAGTTTATGAAACTCAACGTACAAGATCATGGTGGGACAGGCCGCCCCGTCGTCCTCATCCACGGCTGGCCGCTCTCTGGTGCGGCTTGGGAGCATCAGATCGAACCCCTGAAGGATGCAGGCTTTCACGTGATAAGCTACGACCGTCGGGGCTTTGGTGCATCCGAGAGGCCGAGCGAGGGCTTCGACTATGACACGCTCGCCGCAGATCTGAACGATCTGATGACGGAGCACGATCTTAAGAATGCAACACTCGTAGGCTTTTCTATGGGCGGCGGAGAGGTCGCACGCTTTGTCGCCAATCACGGCGCGGACAGACTGGCCTCCGTCGTTTTCGCCTCAGTCGTGCCGCCCTACCTGCTGAAAACGAAAGACAACCCCGACGGCCCCTTATCACAGGACGCAGCGGACGAATTCGAGAAGAACCTCGTGGAGGACCGTGACGCATTTTTCGAAGGCTTCACCAACGACTTTTTCTCTGCCGGAGACGAGATAAAAGTCTCGGAAGGAGAAAGGCAAAAGGCGTTGCTCCTGTGCAAACAGTCCTCACCGGAGGCAGCGCTGGGCTGCATGAGAGCTTGGGCGACGACTGATTTTCGGGATGATCTGAAAAAGGTATCGGTGCCAACGCTGGTATTGCATGGCACCAACGACGGCGTCGTGCCAATCGAGGGGTCAGGCCACAGAACGCATGAGATGATTGCGCACAGCGAATTGGTCGAGATCGACGGCGCACCTCACGGCTGCAACGTCAGCCACGCGGCAGAATTCAACGCGGCGCTAATCGACTTCTTGAAGTAATTTTTCGAGGCGGATGGGGCACGACCTTGTCCGCCTCTTGTCATTGGTCTAGGCCGTTACCACCTCCATAGACGTAGCAAGGAGCACCAATGACTGATCTGACACCCCGCGAAATCGTTTCCGAGCTGGACCGCTATATCATCGGCCAAAAAGACGCAAAGCGTGCGGTAGCGGTTGCACTGCGCAACCGGTGGCGTTGCCGAAATCTGCCAGATGATATCCGGGCGGAGGTCTATCCCAAGAATATCTTGATGATCGGGCCCACCGGCGTGGGTAAAACCGAGATCAGCCGCCGTCTGGCAAAGCTCGCCCGCGCGCCCTTCCTCAAGGTCGAGGCGACGAAATTCACCGAAGTCGGATATGTTGGACGCGATGTGGAGCAGATCATCCGCGATCTGCTGGACGCTGCAATCGTCATGACGCGTGAGGATATGCGAGAGGACGTCAAGACGAAGGCGCAACATGCAGCTGAGGAGCGCGTGATCGACGCCATTGCAGGGCCGGACGCCCGCGCGGGCACCCGCGATTTGTTCCGCAAAAAGCTGCACGATGGACAGCTCGACGATACAGTGATCGAGCTTGAGGTCGCCGATAACTCCAATCCGTTCTCGGCGATGGAAATCCCCGGCCAGCCGCAGGGCGGCGGCGGCATGATGAACCTAGGTGATATTTTCGGCAAAGCGATGGGTGGGCGCACGACAAAGAAGCGTCTGAAAGTCTCTGAAAGCTATGACGTGCTAATCGGGGAAGAGGCAGACAAGCTGCTGGATGACGAGACAGTGACCCGCGCCGCGATCGAAGCAGTGGAGCAAAACGGGATCGTGTTTCTCGACGAGATCGACAAGGTTTGTACGCGCTCTGACGCGCGTGGCGGCGATGTTTCGCGTGAAGGCGTTCAGCGCGATCTGCTGCCCCTGATTGAGGGCACCACTGTCAGTACGAAACACGGCCCCGTGCGTACCGATCACGTGCTCTTTATCGCATCCGGTGCCTTCCATATCGCCAAGCCCTCGGATCTGCTGCCGGAGCTTCAGGGCCGCCTTCCCATCCGCGTCGAGCTGCGCGCGCTGACGGAGGCGGACTTCGTGCGCATCCTGACGGAGACGGACAACGCGCTCACGCTTCAATATACTGCGCTCATGGGGACCGAGCAGGTCGAGGTGAGCTTTACCGAGGACGGGATCAAGGCGCTGGCCAAGATCGCGGCGGATGTGAACCAATCAGTCGAGAACATTGGCGCACGCAGGCTTTATACGGTGATGGAGCGTGTGTTCGAGGAGCTGAGCTTTACCGCGCCGGATCGTGGTGGCGAGAAGGTGGTCGTCGACGCAGCCTTTGTTGATCACAATCTGGGCGAGCTGGTAAAATCTACCGATCTGAGCCGCTACGTACTTTAGACTCTTTCCATTCCCATGCGCCCGCACGATCAAGGGCGCATGGTCTATCTCCGTTTCCTCATCGAAAACCGTCTGTTCTTGCTCGCGGGCTTTTTGCTCACGTTTACCTCGTCATTCGGACAGACCTATTTTATCTCGCTTTTCGCAGGCGAGATAAAAGGCTCGTTCAGCCTCAGCGATGGGCAATGGGGTGGAATTTATACCATCGGCACCACGCTTTCGGCGGTCACGATGATCTGGGCAGGCACGCTCACAGACCGTTTTCGCGTGCGGCAGCTCTCACTGGCGGTGATGCTGATGCTGGCGCTCGCCTGTGTGGCCATGGCGATGGTGCCCAACGGGTTTCTGCTGGTTTTCGTGATCTACGCGCTGCGGCTCATGGGGCAGGGAATGCTGTCGCAATTGGGCGCTGTGGCTATGTCGCGTTGGTTTATCGCCGCGCGAGGGCGCGCGCTGTCGATCTCGTCGATGGGCTTTGCTATTGGGCAGGCGGTGCTGCCTGTGGTGTTTGTCGGGCTGCTGATCACAACGGACTGGCGCAATCTGTGGCTGGTGGCCGCTGTCTCGATCATCCTTCTCATTCCGGTGATGCAGATGCTGCTCCGTCAGGAGCGGACGCCACAATCCATGGCCCGCGACAGCCAGAGTCTCGGGATGGGCGGCGTCCACTGGACACGTCCGCAAATGCTGCGTCATCCGCTGTTCTATATTCTCATTCCACTGGTCATGGGCCCTGCAACCTGGGGTACAGCGCTGTTTTTTCAGCAGGTGCATCTGACGGAAGTGAAGGGCTGGACGCTGGTGTCCTTCGTTGCCCTCATGCCGATCTATACGGTGTCGAGCATCGCGTTCACTTTCATCACCGGCTGGGCGGTGGATCGCTTCGGAGTGAAGTGGGTTCTGCCGTTTCAGATGGTGCCGTTCGGTATCTCGTTCCTTGTGCTTGCTTACGCGGATACAATTTTTACGGCAGGCGTTGGCCTCGTGATTTTCGGGGTGGGGCAGGGCGCGCAGGGTACAGCAACTTCGGCTTTCTGGGCGGTATTCTACGGCACACGCAATCTTGGCGCGATCAAGGCTGCGGCCGCTGCATTGATGGTGTTCGGCTCCGCTATTGGTCCGGGCGTCACGGGGGCGCTGATTGATTATGGAGTTAATTTTCCGGACCAGATGATCCCGATTGCCGCTTTTTACTTTATCGGTGCGCTCATGGCAGGTTTGGGTATCCTGCGCTATCAGCGCGACCTACCTGTGGCGGCGGAGGTAGACGTAGTAGGCACCGCCGCCGCCGTGGCTGACGTGCGCCTGCGCGATCTGAAGGACGACTGATTTCAAAGGCTGCATCGCCAGCCATTGTGGCACCTGATGGCGCAAGGCACCGTGCCGCACCGGGATTGGACCGCCTTCGTCGCGCTGCTTTCCCTTGCCGGTAACTACAAGGATCAGGCGTTTTCCCTGCGCATGGGCGTTCAGAACAAAGCCTGTCAAAACAGGATGCGCCCGCTCCAGCGTCATGCCGTGCAGATCGATCTTGCCCTCTGGCCGCAGCTTTCCCCGCTTGAGCTTACCGAAGGATTTCTGATCCATCTGGACGGGCGCCTGCCGGATATGATCATGGATGGCAGGCGCGAGATTGTGTGAAGGGCCACGCGACGGTCCGACAGGCTTACCGAGGATAACCGATTGCGCCTTGCGCAGGCTTCGCGCGGGAGAGGCAGGCAAGCCCACATCAGGATCGAACCGCTCAACTTCAAGATCGCTGCGCTGCATCGGCTCGGCGCTTGCGCGCACACGGTCCCATAACTCACGATCTTCGGCTGTCAGGCGGCGGCGCTTCATATCGCGCTTTCCGGCAGCAGCGCATAGGCCCGCTGGATCGGCATCAGCACGATCAGGCGGCCGGGGTCGCGCAATGTACCCGCCTTCAGGCCCGCTTCATCTCCTGTGCCGAAAAACACATCCGCCCGCTGCGCACCCTTGATCGCCGATCCGGTGTCTTGCGCGATCATCAGGCGTCGCAGGGGGGCCGCACCATCTTTCTCGATCCAGACTGGGGAGCCAAGCCTGACAAATGACGGATCGACCGCGACCGTGCGCATTTCCGTAATCGAACGGTTCATCGCCCCTAGCGGCCCCTTATCGCCCGGCACCTCATTTACCTCACGGAAGAAGACATAGGAGGGATTGTGAAACAGCAGCTGCTCGCCATCACCGGGATTGCGCCGCACCCAGTTCTTGATCACCTGCGCACTGACCTGATGCGGCTCGTACACGCCCTGGCGCACCAACTCCTGCCCGATGGAGCGATAATTGTGTCCGTTGGAGCCGCGATAGCCAACGCGAAGCATGCCACCCTGCGCCAGACGGATGCGACCTGATCCCTGAATCTGGAGAAAGAAAAGCTCGACCGGATCATCAACGTAGGCGATCACGAGGTTACGCCCATCCATCACGCCTGTCTCGAGGATCTCCCGTCGGGTGAGCCATGGACGGTTTTGCCGCGCCTCGGGCGGCATCCGGTAGACCGGATAGCGAAACCGCGGGGTAGGCGTGAGAGAACCATCAAGCTCAGGCTCGAAATATCCGGTGAACAGCGCTTTCTGTCCATCGTCCATCAGAACCGGGCGGAAGAGCAGTTCGAAAAACGCGCGCGGATCGGGGCCAGATTGCGCATAGGCACAGACGGCTTCCCAATCGGGGTCTTTCATATCATTGCAGGTGTTGAGAAACGTGGCCAAGGCTGCAGCGTGATCATCCTGCGCCCAGCCGTCTAGCTGTTCAAACGACAGGACATCGTATTTCACTTCAGACGCCACAGGCCCTGCCAGCAGCAGGGCCCCGAAGGCGGCACAGATGCGAAAAGCGCATGTTACCCGTCTGTAGAAACCAAGAACCAATTTGGATCATCCGAACCCATGTGGCGAGAAAATACCCACGTATCTTTTTGCTTTTTGGCATCCGTAACGCTGCCCTCGATGACCTCACCCTCGCTGTTTCGAACAGCTTGGGTCAGCTCGGCCACAAACTTCAGCGTCATTTCCGCCTCTTTCGTATCCGGATCGATGGTCACGTTTTCAAGGCTCATTTCGCGCACACCGATAAAATGCGCCTCGATGGTCAGGCCCTGGTCTTCCCGGGCGGCGACGCCATCGACAAAACTCTCGTAAATTTCCTCCGAGAGGAACGATTTGATATCGTCCAGCTCGCCGCGCTCGTATCCCATCACGATCATCTCGTATGCGCCGCGCGCACCTGCCAGAAAATCGGTAACGTTGAACGAAGGCTCGATGCGCTTCATTTCAGCCAGGGCCCGCGCCTGCGAGGTACCATCCGCAAAATGATCAGTAATATCCAGATCAGGCCCGCCTTCGATCACCTCGAACGCGGGGCCGCTGCGCTTTGCTGCGGGTGTAGGCACAGGAGGCTTCTCGAAGCCTTCGCGGGTGCCCAATACATTTTTAAGCCGCAGGATGAGAAAAACCGCGATTGCGGCAAGCACCAGAAGCTGGATTAGCGGCGAATTCATATGGACCTCTTGAGGGGCTAGACGTGGAAAGACATGCTTGAGAACCTTATGTAGGGGGGGAGGGGGTGCAAGTCCACTGTAACCCCAAATGAAAGGAAGCAATATCATGTGGCTTTTAATCGCATTCATCGCCGTGCCGCTGATCGAGATTACGTTGTTTATTCAGGTCGGTGGCTTCATCGGGCTTTGGCCGACGCTGCTTATCGTGCTGGCCACGGCGATCGCCGGGACGTATCTCGTGCGCAGTCAAGGGCGCATGGCGCTCGGCGAATTACAACGTTCATTCGGTGAGTTGCGCGATCCGACCGAGCCTTTGGTGAACGGCGCAATGATCCTGTTTTCGGGTGCATTGCTACTTACGCCGGGGTTTTTTACCGATTTCATCGGATTTTGCCTGCTGATCCCTGGTGTGCGCACATCTGTGTTCAAGGCGATCCAAGCGCGGATCAAGGTTCAAAGCTTTGGCACGCCGGGCGGCGGAAATCCGCATCCCCAGCGCGGACAAGCCGGTCGAGGCGATAGAATCGACGGTGAATTTATCGAATTGCCCGACGACGATGCGCCCAAAGGCACCTCCGGCTGGACCAAGAACTAAGGCGTTGAGCGCTTTCACCTGACCTGATAAGCCATGCCGAGTTAATTCCCAACCTCCAAAAAGGAGAACCGAACATGGCCGAGGCCGAAGCAACACCACCAAAATCCCCGCAGCTGCGCGTATTGGGGCAATTTATCCGTGATATGTCGTTCGAGAATATCATGGCGCAAAAAGGCGCGCCGAGCGATGTGCAGCCCGATGTGCAGGTCCAGGTGAACCTTGACGCCAAGAAGCGCTCCGTCGAGAACCAGTACGAGACAGCGATCAAACTGAACGTGACCTCAAAGGCGAAAGAAGGCGATGCGACGCTTTTCGTGCTCGAGATCGATTATGTCGGTATTTTTGATATTCAGGAAGTGCCCGAGGACCAACTGCACCCGTTTTTGCTGATCGAATGCCCGCGCATGATCTTCCCGTTCCTGCGCCGCATCGTCAGCGACGTAACGCGCGATGGCGGCTTTCCGCCGCTGAACCTCGAAAACATTGATTTCGTATCGCTCTACCGCAACGAGATTGCGCGCCGCCAAGCGGAAACCAAGCCCGTCGCGGACGCGTAAACCGTCAGCTTTTTAGCCAGACAGCATCGCCGCCCAATGTGCCCACGAACGCGGCATGGGCGGCGTTTTCTTTTTCGGTGAGCCGCGGCGGTAGGGGCGTGGCACGTGGGCGCGGCGTCCACTCGCTGGAGACGTCACCGGCTTTCGGCTCGGCACGGGTGGACAGGCCAAAATCGGGCTGCTTGCCCCCGATCAGCTCCAGATAAACTTCCGCCAGAAGCTCACTGTCGAGCAGGGCGCCGTGCAATGTGCGTGCATCGTTGTTGATCCCGAACCGGCGACACAGCGCATCGAGCGATGAGGGCGAGCCGGGAAATTTTTTGCGCGCGATCGCGAGCGTATCAATCGCCTGTTCCCACGGGATCTGCGGCAATCCCATGCGCCCCAGCTCGAAATTCAGAAATTTGATATCAAAGGCGGCATTGTGGATGATGAGTTTACTGTCCCCAATGAAATCCACAAAGGCCTGACCCACTTCGGCGAACTTCGGCTTGTCGCGCAGGAAGTCATCGCCCAGCCCATGCACTTCGAACGCCTCCTGCGGCATGCCGCGCTCGGGATTGATGTATTGATGATAGGTGTTGCCGGTCGCCACATGGCGCATCAGTTCCACGGCGCCTATTTCAACGATCCTGTCGCCTGTCTTGGGGTCAAATCCTGTGGTTTCGGTATCGAGGACGATCTCACGCATGCAATTGGCTCCGGATTGTTTCAACGATGTTTTGCACTTGTGCCTGTGCGTGTTCAAGGGTGTCAGTCTCGATCACATAGGTTGCGAGGGCGCATTTCTCGGATGCGGGGAGCTGTTTAGCCTTGATAGCCACAAACTGATCGCGGGTCATGGTGCCACGGGACATCACGCGGGCCTCCTGGGATGCATCGTCGACGAAAACGCAAGCCGTCGCGTCTACGCGGGCGTCCCCACCCGTCTCAAACAGGAGCGGGATATCGAGAACGACGATGTCTGCCTGTGTCCGAGCGAGAAAATCTGCACGGTCCTGTCCGACAAGGGGGTGGACGATCGCCTCGATCCTCTTGAGCGCGCCCGGATCACGGCCGATGATCTCCTTGAGGACAGGGCGGGAAACTGTGCCATCGATCACCGCGTCCGGAAAGGCCACCGCAAAGGGTGCGACCGCAGCGCCGCCCAAGCCATAAAGCCGGTGCACCGCTGCATCTGCATCCCACAAAGCGCAGCCCAAATCCGCAAACATCTGTGCCGTCGTGGATTTGCCCATCCCGATGGAGCCGGTAAGACCCAGCAGAAACATCAGCGCAACGCCGCCGCGCGGGTAGCGCGGTCAACTTCGGGGCGGCGGCCAAACCACCGCTCGAACGCGGGCACTGCTTGATGAAGCAACATGCCGAGACCGTCGACTGTGACACACCCTGCATCCTCCGCCGTGGCGAGCATCCGCGTTTTTAGGGGTGCGTAAACCAGATCCGTCACGACGGTAGACGCGCGCAAGCCATCCAGTGGCACGCGCAACTCCGGCTTTCCGATCATTCCGAGCGACGTGGTGTTTACCAGAAGTGCGGCATCATCAATCATATTGCCGGCCTGCACCCAATCAAAAACCTGAACCCGGCTTCCAAAGGCTTTTTGCAGCACTTCTGCACGGACGCGCGTGCGATTGGACAGCAAAATTTCGGGCACGCCCGCTTCGAGAAGCGATGAGATGACGGCGCGCGCAGCACCGCCTGCACCTAGGATAGCGGCAGGGCCAGAGGAGGGATCCCACTGAGGAGCGCCCGCCTTAAGGTTCTCCAGAAATCCGTATCCATCCGTATTATCAGCATGGATCTTACCATCCTTTCGGAAGATCAGCGTATTCGCTGCCCCGATGAGGATCGCACGGTCCGTTACCAGATCGGCAATTTCCATCACCTTTTCCTTATGCGGAATCGTGATGTTCACTCCGACGAATCCCATCGTCGGCAGCGTCCGCAGAACAGTCTCCAGATTGTCCGTGCTGATATCCATCGGGATGTAGTGTCCGAGGATTCCGTAGGTCTTGAGCCAATGACGGTGCAATTGTGGAGATTTGGAATGCGCGATCGGTGAACCGATGACGCCGGCCAGCGGGATACGGGGCAGTTGGCTCATTTTGCGATGTCACCCCGTAATGTGAGATAATTCAGAATTTCCAGCAGCGGCATACCGAGAACGTTAAAGTAATCTCCCTCGATACGCGAGAACAGCCGTACACCTTCTTCTTCCAGCTTGTAGGCCCCAACAGTGTGACGGATACTGTCCCAGTTTCGGCTCACATATTCCTGAAGATAGGCATCACTGGCATCGCGCATCCGCAAGCGGACCACACCGATGTTGCGCCACAACGGCTTGCCATCCTGATAGATCACCGCAGCTGACAAAAGCGTATGACGGTCACCGCGCATCGATTTGAGTTGGATCAGCGCATCTTCAGGTGCTTCGGGTTTGCTCAGCAAAACGCCTCCATGCTCAAGCACCTGATCACAGCCAATCACCAGCGCACCGGGATTTTTATCACTCACCTTCGATGCTTTCATTTCAGCCAAAGCATCGGCGATATCACGGGGCGGGGCGCCCTCGGAGAGGAGCGATGCCTTGATCATAGCTTCATCCACACGCGCGATCTGGACCTCGTGAGGCACAGCCGCCTGTGTCAGCATCTGTGATCGGATCACGGAACCGGACGCGAGAATAATGGGGACAGTCATGGGGATAACTCATGCATGATCTTAAGAACCTTCCAAGGGTAACTTGTCGACAATTAACTTCCGG
>JAGXHD010000239.1 GCA_024636395.1 Sulfitobacter sp. | reverse complement strand
CGTTCGTGAAGGCTGAAGCAATTCCAGTCTGGCGATGTCGCTTATGCGTACGGTGCCGTCATTCATTGGCGCATACGATCAAGCGGCAGTGTAACGACTGAAGACTTCAGTCGATCCGTCGCGCCGGATAAGGAACACTTCATAGGCCTCGCGCTTCTCTTCCGGACCCATCCCAGGCGATCCGTACGGCATGCCGGGCACCGCGAGACCGACTGCGTCAGGACGTTCCTCCAGCAGCCGGCTGATGTCGGCAACAGGGACATGCCCCTCGATCATATAGCTCTCGATCCGGGCGGTGTGGCAGGAGATCATCTCTTGCGGGATGCCGTTATCCATCTTGTAGCGCATGAGAAGTGTCCCGGCGCTTGGCTCGGTCGTAACAGCAAAGCCCTCATTTTCGAGGATTTCGATCCATGCCGTGCAGCAGCCGCAGTTTGGGTCTTTCATCACGTGAATGGCTGGTCCGGCGCCTTGCGTCAAAGCCATCAAGGGCGATGCAGCCAGCAGCGCAGCTCCACCAGTAAGAAGAGTGCGGCGGGAAAAAGTGTCTTGGGTCATTTGGTTTTCCTTTCTGATTGGTGTGTTGTGCGGGCAGGTCAGAGATTGACCCGCCTCAGGTTCGGGCTCAGTTCTGGGTGCGCGCTGGGGCATCCAGACGAGATTCACTGCACAGAAAGGTCGTGTGATGCAAGCCGATCCAGCACGCCCATCGTCCCAGTCGATTGCGACCACGCGCAGAGCCTCGCCGCTTGCACTGACGATCTTTGCGCTTGCCTATATCGGTGCTCTGGTCATCGTCTTTGCGCCTAAAGGAAGCTTTATCTCCAGCCCTTACGATGTCCATGTTGAACGGGATGAGGCTCAAACCTGTCATGATGCGTGATTGCCATGGCGAGGGGCACAGAAACCGCATACGATCTCCATACCGCGCCAGCTTTTAATCCCGCGGATACTGCGTGAACGGATACTCTGGTGCTGCGCAAACTTCGTATCGTTTCGGGTCTGACACTGATCAGCCGGGTTCTTGGCTTTCTGCGCGACGTCGTGCTCGCCGCGACACTTGGCGCAGGACCCAGCGCGGATGCGTTCATGTTGGCATTTCGCTTGCCCAACCATTTCAGGGCCATTCTGGCCGAGGGTGCCTTCAACGCCGCCTTCCTGCCAACATGGGCCGCCGCAGATGCCAGTGGCCGCGACACGTCCCAACTGGGCGCGCAGGCTCTGGGCTGGCTCGTGCTGACCAATCTGTTGTTGCTGGCGGTGGCACTTGGGGCGACAGGTTGGGTGCTGGCGGCGCTCGCACCGGGGCTCTCCGCCACAGACGAGACATGGCCGCTGGCAGTGACGCTGACGCGGATCACCTTTCCCTATCTGCTCTGCATGTCTCTGGTTGCCTTTCTTTCAGCGCTGTTAAACGGTCGTGATCATTTTGCCGCGCCGGCTGCTGCCCCAATCCTGCTCAACCTGTTCATGATTGGGGCGCTTTTGTTTGCGGCACATTTCCCAAGTGCAGCCCATGCTGCGGCCTGGGGGGTGATGCTTTCTGGCGTGGGTCAGGTGGCCTTGGTGGCGTTGGCCTGTCGACGTGCGGCTTTGTCTCTGCCTCTGCCACGACTGGGCCTGTCAGCCGACACGCGCCTTTTCTTCCGTCGTCTGGGACCGGCGGTCCTTACATCCGGCGCGCTTCAGGTGGCGGTTTTCGCGGATACGATCATCGCAACCTTCCTGCCAACCGGATCGCTGTCGCATCTCTATTACGCTGACCGGCTTTACCAACTGCCGATCGGGTTGATTGGGGTGGCGCTTGGAACGGTCATCCTGCCCGATATCGGACGCCGCGCAGGCCTCGGAGATGAGGCTGGCATCCGTCATGTGCTGGACCGGGCGCTGTTCATCTGCCTTGTGGTCGGCACGCCTGTTGCTGTGATCATGGTGACACTCGGGGATTGGACGATGCGCCTGCTGTTCGTGCGTGGGGCCTTCGATCTGGCCGCAGCCGACGCTGCCGCCGCCATCCTCGCGGCTTACGCCATCGGCCTTGTGCCCGCATTGGCGATCCGCTCGCTTGTGGCAGGGTTTCACGGGCGTGGCGATACCCGCACCCCGCTGCGCATGCTGGTTCTTGCCACGGTCGTCAATATCGCGGTCAAGATCGGCCTCGCCCCATCTGTCGGCGCTGTGGGCCTCGCACTTGGAACGACGACCGGCATCACGGTCTATACCTTTCTCCTGTGGCGCACGGCCAGGGTCCGGGGACTTGTCACGGGGCCCCGCCTCTCGGATGTGGGATTGGTTGTCGTGAGCGGGATTGCATCGGGCCTGGTGGTGAAATGGTGGCGCAGCCCACTTCTGGATAGCTTCGCGCCGATACTGGGCCAATGGAGCTTGCCGATCGCGTTGATTGCTCTCTCGATGGCTGTGGTGGCGGTCCAAGCCGCAGCAACTGTGTTCGTCCATCGAAAGAAGAAAATCCGAAGCAAGAAACCACTGTAAATCGACTTGCTGTCCACGTCCGAAAATTGCGTTGTCTCATCAGCGGTTGGAAAAAACAACGATCAATCTTAATCTCCCGCCGGTCAGTTGTGGACCTGCTCTTGTCCTTCTGCGTCTGGGTAGGTCGGCATGCCGGTCGACCGTCTGCTATGGGCCGCTCGCGTCAGACCTTTGAAAAGGGTGGAGAGCAGACCCACCGGAAATACTCTACTTGCTTGACACGATCACTGCTTAACCAGATAAATTGCAAATGGGGTCTGCGACCGCCCCACGAGGCGCCAGCTGAAGATCGCGTTCCACATCACCCGCAAGACGGAGGAACGCACATGCCTGCGCCCAATGCTATTTCGTTCGAAAAACTCATCCGCATCATCGGAACCCCCCGCGCACCGCTCCTGCTTGACGTGCGGTCGGAGGAAGATTTCTCTACCGATCCACGGCTGCTCCCTGGCGCCATCCGGACCGATGATCTGACGCTCGCAACCCTCGCACCAAAAATCGGCGGCCAGCCATCTATCGCCGTCTGCCAAGCAGGCCACCAGCGCAGTCAGGGCACTGCCGCCTGGCTGCGCGCTGAGGGTTGCTCATCTGAATATCTTGAGGACGGATTTGAAGCATGGCGCTCGGCCGGGCTGCCGCTGATCAATCCGGCGAAGCTCCCCGCCCGAGATGCGCACGGGCGCACCGTCTGGGTCACCCGTTCCCGGCCTAAAATCGACCGAATAGCCTGCCCTTGGCTGATCCGGCGCTTTCTCGATCCCCGCGCAATCATCCTGTTCGTCGCGCCCACCGAGGTGGTGGGCGTCGCCGAACGCTACAATGCGTCGCCATTCGACATCGAAGGCGTGTTCTGGAGCCACCGGGACGCGCTCTGCACCTTCGACGTTATGCTCGCGGAGTTCGGCCTGAGCGTTCCCGCCCTGGACCGGCTCGCAACAATCGTGCGCGGCGCCGATACCGCCCGGCTCGACCTCGCGCCCGAGGCGGCCGGTCTGCTTGCGGCGTCGCTCGGCCTTTCGCGGATGTACTCCGACGATTTGGAGCAGCTCGAAGCCGGAATGCTGCTCTATGACGCCTTTTATCGCTGGGCGCGGGACGCAACCGACGAGATTCACAACTGGCCCACCAACAAGCCGAAGGAAGACTGATGCAGGACCGAGCATACCCCACTCTCGCTGAGGCCACCCGCATCTGGGCTCGTATCGGCCTCCTGAGCTTCGGCGGCCCCGCCGGGCAGATCGCACTCATGCACCGCATCTTGGTTGAGGAGAAGCGCTGGCTGGGCGAGAAGCGATTTCTGCATGCGCTCAACTACTGCATGCTGCTGCCGGGGCCGGAAGCGATGCAACTCGCCGTCTATATCGGCTGGCTGATGCATCGCACGATGGGCGGCCTCATCGCGGGCGTCCTATTCGTTCTGCCCGGAGTCGTGGCGATCATGTTGCTCAGCTGGATTTACGCGCTCTACGGCAATGTTGGTCCGGTGGAGGCGCTGTTCTTCGGACTCAAGGCCGAGGTCCTGGCGATCGTCGTGCAGGCGGTCATCCGTATCGGATCGCGCGCCCTGAAGAACGGCGCGATGCTCGCCATCGCCGCTGCCTCCTTCTTGGCGATCTTCGGTTTCGCCGTGCCGTTTCCGCTGATCATCCTAATCGCTGGCCTGATCGGATTCTTCGGCGCGCGTGCGGGTCTCCCCGCGTTTCATGGCAGTGGCGGGCACGGCAAGGTGGGCAAGGTTCAGGTCGACGATGCCGATACCTTACTGGGTGCGGAATCGCCGGATCACACGCAGGTCAATCGGGCTTGGGCATTTCGTATTTCCGGCGTTTTCCTGGTCCTCTGGCTCGCCCCGGTGGCGATCTTGTTCGCAGCACTCGGACCAGAGAACGTTTTTTCGCAAATCGCAGGCTTCTTCAGCGTCATGGCGGTAGTGACCTTCGGCGGCGCCTACGCGGTTCTGGCCTATGTCGCTCAGGAGGCGGTGCAGAACTTCGGCTGGCTCGCTCCGGGCGAGATGCTGGACGGTCTGGGTATGGCGGAGACCACCCCGGGCCCGTTGATCATGGTGACACAGTTCGTGGGCTTCATGGGCGCCTTCCGCGAGACAAGCGGCCTGTCGCCTCTGATGGCAGCAACGTTTGGTGGGCTTCTGACGACATGGGTGACATTCACGCCTTGCTTCCTGTGGATTTTCCTTGGGGCACCGTTCATCGAGCGTCTGCGCGACAACGCGGTGCTGAGCGGCGCGTTGACGGCCATCACCGCAGCCGTGGTGGGCGTCATCCTGAACCTTGCCGTCTGGTTCGGGATGCATGTAATCTTCGATGAAGTGACGACCGTGACAGGTATTGGCCTCAACATCGAGGTGCCTGTGCTGGCCTCTGTCAATCTTCCGGCGCTGGTTTTGGTGCTCGCGGCGGCGGTCGCGGTGTTTCGTTTCGGGTTCGGCCCAGTGTCCGTTCTTGCCGGATGCGCCGTCACCGGCGTCGCGTTGAGTGCCATGCGTATGGCGTAGCTTTTCGGTCACAGGTGGCCGCTTTGAACTTAGTAGCCTTGTTTCAATTCGCTATGATCGCCGCTCAGTTGGAAGGTCACGGAGATTCTCTTCTGTCGCGGCTCCCTCAAGACCCCGACGAGGCGTGGGACATCATCAGCGCAGGCCATTTCCGCACCGTCTCCATTGGAGAAATCAACGGGCAACCTTTCATCAACAATAGCAGCATCGGCGCTTATGCCACCGTCCTCAAGGTCCGCGAGGACATCTATGATCGCTGGGGGCGCAGCCGCGTGACCGCCTATAGGTCGGTGATTAAGGCTATGCTCATGCTATACCGCTCGCTGCGCATGCGGATCCGCCCATCGAAAATGCTGCGGGATGAATGAATGGCAGCAATGCGAAAGCCGCACCGCGGCATCCGCAGGACAGACGAACGGCCGCTTTGGGCCGACCATGTCGAGAACCGCGCCCGTGACGCACGACTTTGCAAACTTTGCTTACTGCGCATTGCTGACATTGGTGCGTGGTGCAGCATGGGGAGACGTTGAACCTTAGCGGTGAATGGCTGCTTTCATATCTCTGACGGGATGCCCTTGCAGGTGCAGCGAACTCACACTTTCCGCCGCCCTCCACGCCAGCGATGCCGTAATCGCGAACATTTTCTGCGCGGGTGCAGCGAATAGCAGAAAGGGCCTGCTCTGCCGTCATCCGATTGAAAATGCTGCGCAGGGCATGAATGGCCGCTTCGACGGGGCTTTGTTGCATAAAGCAGTTGGGGGATTCATCTCGTGAATCCAGTGTGATAGCTGAAGTGTATGAGCAGACCCACTCCCCCGAGCTACAAGACTACAAACTGGCCCGCATATAACGACGCGCTCAAGCGCCGTGGGT
>JAGXHD010000238.1 GCA_024636395.1 Sulfitobacter sp. | reverse complement strand
GTCTGAACCAACCCGTCCAGCTTTGCCCTCAGGAAAAACCACAGAATCGCCGAGAAAATCAGCAATTTGACGAAGCTTTTGGTGAATTCGAAAAGTCCACCGCGACCGAATTTTTGCGCTGCATTCGACATCGGGGAAATCCGCGAGAGTTTGGGAGAAAGCCGCGACAGGGTCACGACAAAGCTCTGCTGCGCAAGGATGCTTGCAAGCGCGAGTAGGGCTGGAAGCAGAAACCACGGGGCGACGAAGATCAAAAACTCCCACGCCACTGCCTGAAAAGCGGATGCGGCCGTGCCCTCAAAGACCAGCGGTGCGATTGTGTCAGCCTGTGCCAGAAACCATGCCAGTGCCGAGGCCATTCCCGACAATGACGAGCCTCCGGCGATGACGATCGCGACGAGAATCCCGGCATAGCTGGCGGCGGTGTTCAGGTCAGCCGATTTTGCCAGCTCGCCCTTACGTCTGGCCTCCTCCAGTTTGCGCTGGGTCGGCTCGAAATTCTTGTCGCCTTCTTCATCGCTTTTGCCTGACATTTATCACCATTTCAATTTGCGCCGAGTGGATTGCTTGCAAAGGTCGCGAGAGCGTCGAGCCAGACCATCAAGATGAATGGCGCAAGCAACATCATGAGCACCAGTGCGGCGAGCGTGATCGCAGGCGCGCCGATGAAGGCCACCATCAATTGCGGCATGGCCCGATTGATCACCCCCAATGTGAGGTTGTAGAGCAGTGACACCACAAGAAATGGTGCGGCCAGCGTGAAGGCCAGCCAGAAGCTGCGGGCGATCTGCGCGATGCCCCATCGGGAAAGATCGACGGAAAGCGGAAACTGACCAAGCGGCAGCGCCGAATAGGAAAGCACCATAGCTTTTGCAGCCTCGACATGCAGCCCCGCCATAACGGCAAGCGCCAGTCCGGAAACGACCAATACCTGACCGAGAGCTGGCATAGGGTCTGCGCCCGCCCCGCCAAGGATCTGGGACAAGGAAAGTGCCTGCGCCGCAATGACGCCTGCCGTTTGAAGTGCAAAGACAAACAGCCGAAAGCCCAACCCGATGGCAAGACCGTTCACCGTCTCGGTCATCAGGTATCGCACCAGCCCGTTCAGGGAATAGAGCGCCGCCGACATGGGGGCTTGGGGGACCGCGTGTACTACGATGGCGGTAAAACACATGGCGAGCCCAAGCTTCACGCGAAGTGGTACGGATTGTTCGCCAAACGCTGGAAGTACGCTCATTACAGCACCAACCCGCAGAAACACGAGAAAGCCGTGCCATAAGGCCTCCTGATAGAGCGTGGCCAGATCACCCAGTTCCTGCGTCATGCGGCAACGACACCGACAAGTGAAGGCTTCCCTTCCAACCCGATTTCTTCGAATGACAGGACAGGATTGGCAATGCCGCGGGCCTTCATCATGGTTTGCAGAAAGCGGCGGCGGCGGGTCGAGGTGACGACGGCAGGAAATACACCCCGCTCGCTGGCCGCGTTTACCTGGTCGCTGACAGATTCGGCGAGACGGTTGAACATATCGGGCGGAAGGGCGATATCCACACCATTGCGTTCTCCGTCGATCTGATAGGTGGTGAAGACATCCTCCCAGTCCGAGGCGAGCTGGATGAGCGGTATGGTCCCGTCCTCCCGCCGCAGTTCTGCAACGAGTTGAAAGCCGAGCCGCTTTCGCACGTGGTCGCACACTCCTTCTGCCGAAGCATACATCAACCTTCCCTCTGCAACTGCTTCGAGGATGAGCGGCAGGTTGCGGATGGAGACCTGTTCTTCAAGCAGCAGCCGGAGCACCGCATGGAGCATCTCGATTGTCACCCTGTCGGGGATAAGCTCGTCAAGCAGCCTGCGGTTGGCCTCGGCTCGGTCGGGATCGGACAGGCGGGTGGTTTCATCGAGGATGCGGCGAAGCGACTTGAGGGTAAGCAGGCGGCCCAGATTGCGCTTGATCACCTCGAGAAGGTGGGTGGCGAGAACTTCGACCGGGGTGACCACGGTCACCCCGGACAGGATGAGCGCGTCCTGAGACGACGAGTCGATCCAGCGCGCCGGCGCATTGTAGACCGGCTCGCGCACGTCAGTGCCCGGAGGCAGGGCCGTTGTGGCGCTTTGCGGGAGAGCCATCACCTGATCCGGGTAGAGCCTTGCACGCACCTGCTCGACGCCTTGAATGCGGATGACATAGGTTCCGGCTGGCAGGCTGTGATCATCGGTGAGCCTTATCTCAGGCAGAACAAGGCCGAAAGCCTTGGCGACATGGGTTCGCATGTTGGTTACCCTCACATCCAGCCCCGTACCTGCGTCAAGGATCATGGCAACCAGATCAGGCGCGAACTCGACATGGATATCATCCACATTCAGAACATCGCCCAGTGACCGAGACGGGCTTGTGGGGGCAGCTTCCGCAGGGTCTTTTGTGTCGTCGGAATGAATTCCGGACATGCGCGAGACATAGACAGCAGCGAATCCCAGCAGCAAACTTCCCCCGATAAAGGGGACAAACGGCAAGCCGGGCATCAAGGCAAAAACGGCAAGAAGCATGGCAACCGCGCCCAAGGCAGCCGGGTATTTTCCCAGCTGCGATACCAAGGCAAGGTCGGTGGCACCTGTCGCTCCCCCTCGCGCAAGCAGAAGTGCCGCCGCAATCGAAATGATCACAGCCGGGATCTGCGTGACCAGGCCATCGCCCACTGTCAGGATCGCGTAGGTTTCAAAGGCCTTCTTCAGCGGCATGCCGTGCACGATCAGGCCCATGGCGAGGCCCATCACGAGGTTCAGCAGTGTGATCAGAAGACCGGCGATCGCGTCGCCTTTCACGAATTTCGACGCCCCGTCCAGTGATCCGAAAAACGTGGTCTCCTGCTGTTCCCGCTCACGCCGCGCCTTTGCCTCGGCATGGTCGATCGAACCGGCGGCAACATCACTGTCGATAGCCATCTGCTTGCCCGGCATCGCATCCAGAGCAAACCCGGCACCGACCTCCGCCATACGCGCCGCGCCTTTGGTGATGACCAGAAAGTTGACGATCAAAAGCACACAAAACACCACGAGGCCCAGAAAGATGTTGCCGCCCATGACAAAGCTGGCAAACCCCTGGATCACGTCTCCGGCAGCGTCAGTTCCAGTGTGTCCCTGGCCGATGATGAGCTTCGTCGAAGAGATGTTCAGCGACAGCCTCAGCATCAAGGTTGTCAGCAGAATTGTTGGGAATGCGGAAAAATCCAGCGGGCGCTCGATGAAAAGTGTGACCGTGAAAATCAAGATCGCCAGTGCAAAGGACAAGGCCAGACCAACGTCAAGCACCCAAGCCGGCATGGGCAGGATCATCATGACGATGATCATCATGAGCCCCATTGCCAGCAACACTGTTGGTGCCAGAATCGAACGTATCATCAGGCTACCAATTTCCGGGGCTGGCGTTCAAAGTGATGACCGGAGATGCCGCGCCGGTGTCGGCAAGCGGCACCAGCGAGCCGAGGCCGGATGAGTTGCCAGCTTGCAGCAGAGGAAAGCGGTTATCTCTGACGTGTCCGACGATCCTGTTAAAGGTTCTGTCACTAAGTTGCGTGTTTGCGATCTCATCCGAAATCGCATCGAACCGTCTGATATATCTGTCCGCGAGTGCGGGGGTGCGAGAGTGGAATGCGCCTGCCGCAGATCGCCAATCACCGCTCTGGTCGAACAGGTTTTTCAGAAATGCCGCAGCATAGCGTGCATTCGCATATGGGTCGAACATCTGTTCGATGGAGGTGAAGTTTGCGCCGTGCCATCGGTAATTGATCTGGAAACAGCCGACATCAAAGCTGCGCGCCCCTGTAGTGAAATGATCGTACACATATGACATTGCCTCCGACTGCGTATCGAACCACAGGCTGCGGCCCTCCATGTTCACAGCCCAGGGCCATGGTTCTGTCAGCCCGTTTTTTGCCCGGCCAGTCTCTGTTCTGGTTATGGCGCGCAATACGCCGACGGGCACGCCGGACCCGTTTGCCGCTGCTTGCGCAGCGCGGTCGCACAGCTCTGCCTCGCGGTCGGTCGCGGTTTTTTCCGGTGCAGCTTGGAGAGGCCCGAATACGACAGCAAAAAGCGTAACAGCCGCGACGATGCTCCGTACACGCCGGCATATGTCAGCGGATGGAAGAGGTGGCCAGCATCGCCGGATCTCTCCAACCAATGGCTGTTTCCCGGATCGTGAGGATTTAGTGCATTTATCTTGCAAACTGATGGCCCCTGAACAAGTTGTCGCCATTCAAGCTTGCGGGGCAGAGGTTTAGATTCGGTAAGCATTGCCGCTGGCGGAAAACATTCTTGGAAAATTGAGCGATCAGGGTGCGGCTTCCATATCGACCAAAAATTCCGCCAGCAGCTCTTTGACGACTGCACGCGATTCCTGGCTGTCAGCAATCAACTCTCTTGTTTGTCGCAAAACGCCTTCGGTTGCAGGTTCTGCGGTATCTTCAAGGTTGCCTGTGTCGCGTGCCAACGCCAGTCTGGCGGCCTGCGACATGCTGTCCTCTCCGTTTGCAGCCAATGCCGACCAGTCGCCAGCCAGCCATGCCAGATCACGGCGGGTTTCTGAAGGATCTGAGGCGTCGGTACTGCGCAAGGCCCCGGCATAATCCTGGACCATCTCGCGGGCCTGGACCCTCAGGAGATCGGCTGTTGGACTCTCCACTCCCAGAAGTTCTGCTTCGGCTTCAAGCGGTCGGCCGAGCGCCAAGGCTGTCTGTGCACGAAGTTCACGCCTTTCCTGTTGCGTCGGCCTGTCCGCGGGGGCCTGAAGAATCTGTTGCGCCGCCTCAGGGAAGCCAAGCGTCAGCAAGCGCTGTGCCGTTGCGTTTCCAACCACGGGTTCAAGGGGTAAGGCAGGCGTGTTCAGTGTGTTCAGCAGGAAATCCATATCCGAGCCATGCGAGACAAGACGTGCCATGACCTGTGAGACGGTCTTGTCGGGAAACCCTTCGGCTGTATCCTCTCGCAGCCGCGCCATTTCCGAGAAGGCGGTTGTGAACTGTCCGGCATGTGCCAGTGCCAGCGCGTGAACCCGTAACAGTTCCGTCGCAAGTGGTGAGCGCCGGTTTTCGAACAAGGCCAATGCGACCAGATCAACCAATTCCTGATCAATGGCCTGCCCTTGATCTACAGCGCTCTCCACGAGGAGGATCAAAGCCTCCTGTGACGCATCGGAATTGCTCTGCGCCACAGTCTCAAGAGACTGTACCGCAGGCCCGGGTTCTCCGCGCTCAATGCCTAATCTTGCCTGTGTCAGATCAAGTTCGGGCGACGCTCCTGCCGGTGCGAGGGACAGGCTAGCCATAATTGCCTCCGCAATATCCGGCTTTCCTGCTGCCGCAAGTTTATTGGCCAGAACAGGCGCAAGCTGCACCCTGAGGTGACGGGGAAGGGCATCGAACGAGAGCCGAACGTCGGGGATATTCATGTCGGCATATCGCGGGAGTTCTGCGTGGGACAATGTGGCCCACAGCGCTGCCGGACCGGTGCAGGACATCATCCCTAACATCAGACCACGATCGGCATCGTGCCCTTCATCGATAATCCTTGCCAGCGCGGAAAGTATTTCGTGTTCCGGCAACGTATCCCCCAGCAGGCGCAGCGTTGCGTCAGCCTCTGCACCAAAACCGAAGTGTAGATAATGGCGGACCAAACTTAATACAGCCTCCTCGTCAATCACGTCGAATTCCTTTGTAAGGCGCAAACTCCATTCGCCGATCCCGGCAGAAAAACCCCCCGGATGTGCCCACTCGGCGAAATCGAACCAATGCATAGGGGGGCACACGGCGCCGGTTTGCGTCTGGTTCTCGTCCGCAGGCTCTGCACCATCATCCCACTGGGAGCGGCGCATCCGGATATTTGACACCAAAGAGCCGGAAGTTTGGGGAGGTTGTAAATCCTCACGTTGCTGTTCGGCCCCCATTAAAAGCCCCTGTTTCTGTGCCTTGTTAATTTCGTGCACGACCCGTTCGAGCGCGTTCTTCTCTCCCGCTTTTTCCTCGAGCGGCAGGGAAGACGATTCCGGTTCAGATGATCTGAACTCTTCCGGGTTGGCGGGCGTGTCACCGTTTGCTGCATCGATCTGGGACATCGCATGGAAAGCCTGGCGCGTCTGTTGCCTTTCCGTCACCACCGGAAGCAAAGCGGGAGACAAGATCGCGGGATCTGATCCGGATGCTCCTTTGAAACCCTCCGAGCCTGTAGAAATTCGTTTCGGCAAGGTTTCACCGACATCGATCACGAGAAGAAGACCACTTTCCACATATGCCCTGAACCCACAGTCGCAATTCAAGGCAATGTCCAGACCCCTGCTATCGGCATGTGGGTATAATTCTGCGATGCGGAAACGATCTATTCGGGTGAAAACCGTTGAGCTAACAAACTCTTGAAAAGGTTCTGAGAAGTTCACTTTCAAAAAACCGGAGGAACGCGTAACCTGCCATTGCAAACCTTGGACCATATTAAATGTAAGCCTCGTAAATGTATCATGTTCGCCTGACCTGATTGTCAAAGCAGACTGTGCGAAAGCGCCAGCAGTCCACAGTAGGAAAAAACTGAGAGATAAAATCGCGCGAATCATGCTGCATCCTGCTTGACCGATTTCAAAGCCTCTTCGAGATCATTGAAACTGGGACGATTATGCGCAGGAGTATTCTGACGCCCGACCTCGATGCAGATGTTTGTTGCGTGATTGTAGAGAT
>JAGXHD010000237.1 GCA_024636395.1 Sulfitobacter sp. | reverse complement strand
GCTGTTGTGGCGCTCAGTCATTCGATCAACCAGGACGAGGGGGTAAACGGCATCCGCTGCACCGCCCTCATGCCGGGCGAAGTGGCAACACCGATCATGAAATCGCGCCCTAAGCCACCGTCGGCGGAGGATCAGGCGCGGATGCTGCAAGCGGATGATCTGGGGTCGATGGTCCGCTATATCGCGGAGGCGCCGCCACACGTGTGCATCAACGAAGTGCTGATCAGCCCCACATGGAACCGCAGTTTTACCGGCGTGGCGGAATTGGGCGGCATTAAACTTTAGCTTATACAGCGCAGCGGCCCGAAAGAGCCGCTGCGCGATGTGTGTGACACCTAGTTTTCGGTCAGCGCTTTGATGATCTGTTCCAGCGCATGGTGCGCCTTGGCCCGCATCTCCGCGTCTGTCGCATCCTGTATCGGATGCGGCACCAGCAGGTAGCGCGCGTCGTTCATGCCCAGTGCAGTGCGCTGCGCAATGGCCGCTTGACCAAATTCACTCGATGCGATGGCGAGAGCCGGGATCCCCTGGGTTTCAAACCAGAAATTGTCGTGCATACTGCACGTCGTGCAGGATCCTCAGTCGGCCAGCGCTTCGATCACAAAGCTGCATTCGTCGCGCATCTGCTGGCGCAGCGCGTCGGGGCAGGGCTTGGCGAACGTGGGCTTCATGTAGCGTTTTACGATCACATCGGGCGCTTTTTGCGTCAGCAGGGATTCAAGCTCGTCGAGAAACACGTTCCCGCGCGGCTTGCTGATGTCCAAAAGGCCGATCACACCGTCGAGTTTGCCGCTGCGTGGCGTAATCTGCCGCTCCACCGGTTTTCGCTCGTCCGTCGGGTCGAGAATTGTCGTCATATCGCTCCTCCTTTGCTTAAAGCTTAACCCAGATCTATTTTTTTGGAAACGGCGATTGATCCAACCGATCCAGTCGCCCAGCCGTGGAATGCAGACGAGAACTTTCCCGCGTCCGAGCCCGCCACGACAATGTGGATATATTCTGTGCCCGCAAATTTCGGGACCCGCTGCGCGAGCGCCTCCGGTCCCATCTCGGCGGCCTTTTCAGGTGGGATGCCTGCGCCGCAATCCTCGTTCTGCACCATGTCTGACAAGGGCCGCATCGTCACTTCCTGGATCCGGTCGCGCAGGCGCTCCTTGGAATAGGGCCCCTCGCGCATCAGCGTGTCGATATGCTCGGGACAGACGACCAACAGGGCATCTACTGGCAGGTTGCGCAGTTTGGGCAAAAACACGCCCTCAAGCCCCAGCCCTAGCGAACCCGCGATCTGCTCGGGCGCGCGGGAAGTCTGATCGACGATGTGCACCGGCCCACCAGTCATCGCGAAAAGCGTCACCACGGAATCTTCGGCCGCGAATCCTCGCTCGACATGCAGCGCGGGCCAAGGGGATCGCTCCTCGTTCTCCGCGAAACACATCGTGTATTTCATTGGATTGCCCAGCACGGACCGCTCGACCCCGCCCGTCGTCGCCCCGCCGACGTTGCGCACAACGAGACGCAGCGCCCGCCCGATGGTCGCATTGGCGCGGTTGCCGGAGCCGAGTGCTGCAAGCCCCTTGTTCATCCCGATCCGCTCCCGGATCGGGCCGTTCACGATCATCACGGGTGCGGCCCCCATGGTCGTGGCGGTTACGCCATGAATATTGAATTCATCGGTACAGGCAGCCTCGACTGCGGCGATGACAACCGGCAGATATTCAGGTTTACAGCCCGCCATGACCGCATTGATCGCGATCTTTTCGATGGTCGCCTCGCCCATGTTTGGTGGGACGGTCGCCACCACCTCCTGCGGATCGCGGTGGGTCCCGCCCAGCATCCGCATCACCCGCTCCGGCGTAGGCGGCACCAGCGGCAAGCCGTCCGAGAAGCCCTGATCGAACATGAATTCCGCCACATCGTCCGAGGGCGCCACTTCGATCCGCCGCGCACGGATCGGGCTGCCCTCGGCCTCAGCCTGCAACTTGTCGAACACGGAAGGATCGAGATGCTTGGAGCCACATCCCGGCCGCCATGCCGGCAGGCTGCTCCAGTCGATTTGTGCGGCGGGCAGGGCGGACGCTGTGGCGAGATCTGCGGTCAACGTTTCCCAATCGGTGCGCACGAACCCTTCGAACTGTCGCTCGATCTTGCCCTCCGCATCGAGCCAGAACACCGAGGGCACACTCTCGATGTCCCACTCAAAGGCGGCCGTGCAAGCCGTATCATCGAGCACCGGCATCGTGAGGCCGTGCCGGTCGGCAAAAACGGCGTTCGCCTCACCTGACTGTGCAACCAGTAGGACCGCCATCTCGCTCCCGTAGGCACCGTGCAAGGCTTCTAGCACGGGCGCTGCCGTGTTGCAGGTCTCGCAGTCCTCCTTGACGAAACAGATGAGGCTCGGCCGCTCCTGAGGCAAACGGTGCGCTTTGCCCGTTAAATCGTCCAATGAAAGCTTTAGTTCAGCGCTGCCCATATCCGCCCTCCCGTGCGTTTGTTTCATCTTGGCGGGGTTGCGCCCCTATTGTCCAGCGTAGCAATCTGGCGAAGGTGGATGGGAATCGAACCCACCACACGCCGCTCGGACGCGTCCATGGTTTTGAAGACCAGGGAAGCCACCAGACTCCAGTCACCTCCGCATGTGCAAATGCTATCAAGTCGCGCGCAGCGGGGGAACCGGAAAATCCGCCGCCATCTCACGGGTATCGCCGCTACGTCGCGTTATCCCCCGCGCATCGAAATACTCCAGAACTGGCACGATGATCCGGCGGGTGGTATTCAGGGCACCGCGCGCCTGCGATGTCGTGAAAGGCTCAGGTGCGGGAAACGCGGCGCACAGCTGCAGTGCAGCCGCCGAAAGAGCATCGCGGTGAAACACCAACGTCTGCCCGAGGGATACATTGGGCAGGGCGACGAGCCTGCCGCTGTCGATCAGCAGCGTAAGCAGATCATTGTCCGCACCGTCTTGCGGCGGTCCAAGACCTGCCTCCAGAGCCGTCTTCTCGATCCGCTCGAGCAGCGCCAACCGATCTGGTGTCAACAGAGCAAAGGGGTCATGATCGCGCAGCGCCAGATGTGTGCCATCGGCGCGCAGGAGATCATCCGCCAGCGCTGCGGCCTCCGCATGCCAGACAAGTGCAGCGGGCGCCTTGAGGCGAGACAGGACAGAGCGCGGCGCCGCCATCGCCATGGGATTTGCAGCATGGTAGCGTCGCAAAGCCTCGATGATCGCTACAGTACAACCTTCGATGTCTTCCCGCGAGGCAAACATATCCGATCCAACGGAAACGAAACTCTCTTCCAGAGCACCGGAGGCATCAGGCTCATTCAGCCGCGCGAGGCGCGCAAAATCCTCGATGTAAAACGCACCGCCATGTGCCTTTGCCAGCGCGCGGGCGATGCAGTAAGCATCCTGCCGCAGCACAGCGGCCAGCACCCCGCGCCGTGCCAAATCATTAGCCCGCGCAAACCGCGCCTGCGGATCAAGCACAATCGCACCCCCAAGTGTCTGCGGCGGCGAGAGGCGGCGCAGTACTGCCCGCTGCCCGGCAAATCCGACGACAGGCTTTCTGAACCGCAACTGTGCGAAAACGCTCTGATCCCCGCTGTCAGTCCCGGTGGCAAAGTGCCTTACCTGTGCGACATCGCTGGCCGTGCCCAGCAAAACGCGCACCTCTTCGCCTTGTTTCAGCGCGGTCCCGCTGCCCCCCTTCACATCCAGCACAACGTCCATGCACACGGACTGCGCGAAAGCATCGGGCGCGCAAAGCACAGCACCGCGCCTGATCTGCTCCACGGCCACGCCGCGCAAATTAACGGCGACCCGCTCGCCGGGCTGAACCCTGTCCCGCTCCCCCCCGCGGGATTGCAAGCCCCGCAAGGTAACGCCGTGCCCCTCGGGCAATATCCGCATCCGTCTATCCGGCGATATCTCACCCCCCAGCAGCGTACCGGTGACAATGGTGCCGCGCCCCGCAAGGCTGAACACGCGGTCGATCGGAAGGAAGGCGTGCAGGGGGGCCGCAGCCCGCTCCGGCGCGACGAGCAAGGCCCCCAATTCCGCATGAAGCTCGGGCAACCCTTCTCCCGTCAGCGCAGAGCACAACATCGTTCTAGGGTCTCCAAACCCCGATTCAGAAAGCGCAAGTCGGATAGCCTCAAGCCGCAGCTCGCGGGCGTCTTGCGCCAGTAAATCCGCTTTAGTGACCGCGACGATCGCCACTTCGATCCCCAGTGCCGCTGCGATCTCAAGATGTTCGCGCGTTTGAGTGCGGATGCCTTCCACAGCCGAGATCACCACCATTGCGGCACGCGCGCCGCTTGCCCCCGATACCATGGCTGCGATGAAATCCTCGTGTCCCGGAACATCGATGAAATCAACAACGCCGCTGCTATAATGCGCGTATGCATAGCCAGGCGTAATAGACATACCACGTGCCTTCTCCTCGGGGAGCCGGTTCGTCTCGATTCCAGTGAGCGCGCACACGAGGGCGGACTTTCCATGATCCACATGGCCGATAACCGCAATGCAGCAAGTGTTCACGGAGCGCTGATCTGCGCAAATGCTGACAGAATATGGGCCACTTCCGCGTCCGTGACCGTGCGCATATCGAGCATCAGCGATCCATGCAGGATCCGCCCGATCACCGGCAGGGCCGCGCGGCGCAGTCCGGCCGCGAGCTGGTCAGGTGAGAAATCGGGATGCGTGACCGAGACCGCGAAGCTGGGCAGGTCCTGATCCGGCAGCGATCCCGCCCCGGCGTAGGCCACGCTTTCGCAGACAGCTGTTTCCATCAGGCCGATGCCTCGCAGCATCTGCGCAAGCTGATGCGCGCGGTCCTCGATCTCGCTCAATGGTGCGGAGAGCATTGCAAGCACAGGAATATCGCGCATGGGATCATGGGGCGCGAGGTAGAGGCGCAGCGTCGCCTCAAGGGCCGCAAGCGAGAGCTTGTCGATGCGCACAGCCCGCATGAGCGGATGCGATTTAAGGCTCGCGACGATAT
>JAGXHD010000236.1 GCA_024636395.1 Sulfitobacter sp. | reverse complement strand
CGCCTGCCCCCCTCTACACCGATATCCATCCCGGCCCCAATCCCGCGGCGGCCTACTGGAGCGACACCTTCGACGGCAAGCGGATTCGACTCGGGGTCTGGGCAGGTGAGGGCGCGCGCGGCACCGTGCTGCTGTTTCCCGGCCGCACCGAATATATAGAGAAATACGGGCCCGCGGCGGTGGAATTCGCCGCCCGCGGGCTCGCCACCATAACAGTGGACTGGCGCGGTCAGGGCCTTGCGGACCGGATGCTCGACGATCCGCTGACTGGTCACATCGACCATTTCCCGGATTACCAAAAAGACGTAGCGTCCCTTTTGCGCGCCGCGCGCAGCCTCAATATGCCACGCCCCTATTTTCTCGTCGGCCACTCGATGGGTGGCTGCATCGGCCTGCGCGCCGTCATGGAAGGTCTGCCCGTGCAGGCCGCCGCATTCACCGGCCCGATGTGGGGCATCCATCTGAGCCCGCATATGCGTATCCCCGCGCGGCTTCTCAGCACGCTGATGCCCAAGCTCAATCAGGGCCATCGCCTGCCAATAGGCACCACCAGAACGCCCTACCCTATCTTTGCGCCCTTGGAGGACAATCTGCTGACCACAGACGCGGAAATGTACGACATGATGCGCGACCAGTTTCTGGCGCACCCCGATCTTCAGCTCGGCGGCCCCAGCTACGTCTGGCTCCGAGAGGCCCTGGCCGAGACACGTCATCTGGCCAGCCGCTCCGCTCCAAGCCTCACGTGCATTACATACGTTGGCAGCAATGAACGGATTGTCGATGTCCCGCGCATCGAGGCGCGCATGGAGAAATGGAAAGGCGGTCAACTGCGGATAGTCGAGGGTGGCGAGCATGAAGTCCTGATGGAGACCGCCGAAATACGCACCCCGATTTTCGACGAGATCGCCACTCTCTTTCTCAACACAACGACCGGCTAGGGCTGGCCCCACGCGTGATGACCGCTAGGTTCATTTACATGAGCAGCAATCCCGTCCTCACATTCACACCCGAAGGCATCTACTGCCCCGCCGGAGATTTCTACATCGATCCGTGGCGGCGCGTGGACCGCGCGATGATCACCCACGGCCATTCCGATCACGCGCGCTGGGGCATGGGCCGCTACCTCGCCACCCATGAGGCGCTGCCCGTCATGCGCCACCGCTTGGGCGACATTGAGGCCGAAGGCATTGCCTACGGCGAGCGGCGGGTGATCGGCGGGGCAATTGTGTCGTTCCATCCCGCAGGTCACGTGCCAGGCTCCGCTCAGATCCGGGTCGAGGTTGGCGGGGAAGTCTGGGTTGCGTCGGGCGATTACAAGATCATCGACGATGGCCTCAGTACGCCGTTCGAGCCGGTCCGCTGCCACCATTTCATCACCGAAAGTACCTTCGGGCTGCCCGTCTTTCATTGGGAACCGCAACAGACTGTGGCTGCATACCTCAACGACTGGTGGCGGGGGTGCGCCGATGCAGGCAAAACCGCCATGCTCGGCGCCTATTCCCTCGGCAAGGCGCAGCGACTGATCTCTATGCTCGACCCCGAAATCGGACCGGTTCTCTGCCATGCGGCCGTCGAGAACACCAACGCGGTGATGCGCGCGCAAGGGATCACGCTCCCGGAAACGATCTTGGCAAACAAAGACGTGACTGCCAAAACCCATCCCCGCGCCATGGTCATCGCACCACCCTCCGCCCTCGGCTCTGCATGGTCCAAGAGATTCGGTCCGCTCGAAAGCGGCTTCGCCTCCGGCTGGATGGCGATGCGCGGGGTCCGAAGGCGGCGCGCGGGCGATCGCGGCTTCATCATTTCGGACCATGCCGATTGGGACGGACTGCTCTGGGCGATCAAACAAACCGAGGCTGAAAATATATATGTAACTCATGGTTACACAGATATCTTCACGCGTTACCTGAATGAACAGGGTTGGAACGCCCAGGTCGTCCCCACACAATTCGAAGGCGAAAGCCTGGACGCCTCCGACGACAGTGGAGAGGCAGCATGAAAGCTTTTGCTGCCCTCTTCACTGCCATCGACCAAAGCACCAAAACGACGATCAAAGTCAACGCTTTGGCCGAATACTTTAAAGCGGCAGACGATATCGACAAGCTCTGGACCATAGCACTTTTTTCGGGTCGCCGTCCCAAGCGTGCGGTGAGCACGACGCGACTGCGCGAATGGGGCGCGGAGGTGGCGGGCATCCCGCTTTGGCTCTTTGAGGACTGCTACCCGATCGTGGGCGATCTGGCCGAAACCATCGCCCTTGTCCTGCCCCCGAACCAGACCACAGACAACCGCCCCCTTTCCCAATGGATCAATGACTTGCGCGCTGTCTATAAAGCGGACGAGACAGCCAAGAAGGTCTTTGTGTTAGATGCTTGGGCGCGTCTTGGCGGCACGGAGCGGTTCATCTTCAACAAGCTCATCACCGGCGGCATGCGCGTCGGCGTCAGCCAAAAGCTGATGACCCGCGCGCTGGCTCGCGCAACCGACCGCGACGAGGCCGAGCTCGCCCACCGCCTCATGGGAAATTGGCATCCAGACGATACCACCTGGCACGCGCTGATCGAGGCGCAGGATGCCTCCGCAGATGCCTCGCGGCCGTATCCCTTCCATCTCGCCTACGCGTTGGAGGGTGGGCCGGAGGCGCTGGAACATCCCGCCGACTGGCGGGCCGAGTGGAAGTGGGACGGTATCCGCGGCCAGCTGATCCTGCGCGGCGGAGAGTATTTCGTCTGGTCGCGCGGGGAGGAGCTGATGACGGACCGCTTCCCCGAGCTTGCCCGCGCCGTTGACTACCTTCCCGATGGCACCGTGCTCGATGGCGAGTTGTTGGTCTGGCATCCGGGCACGGCCCATCCCGCCAGGTTCAACACCCTCCAGCCCCGCATCGGGCGAAAGACGGTGCCCAAAAAGCTTCTCAAGGAGGCCCCCGTGGTCCTTCACGCCTACGATCTGCTGGAATGGCAGGGCGAGGATGTTCGGCATCTGCCATTCCGGGAGCGCCGCGCGCAACTGGAAACCGCCTGCGCCGCCATGCCGGAGGAAGCGCCGGTCAAGCTGTCGCCGCAGCTGAAATTCTCGACCCCCGCCGATCTGCACGCCTACCGCGACGGCGCCCGGGACGCGCAGGCAGAAGGCCTCATGCTCAAGCGCGCCGACAGCCCTTATCTTGCGGGCCGCAAGAAGGGGGACTGGTGGAAATGGAAGCTCGCACCGCTCACGATTGATGCGGTGATGATCTATGCCCAGTCAGGCTCCGGCCGCCGCGCCAATCTGTTCACCGATTTTACCTTCGCCGTGCGTGACGGCGAAGCGCTCGTTCCCTTCACGAAGGCCTATTCGGGCCTTACCGACAAGGAATTCCGCGAGATCACGGCATGGGTCCGTAAAAATACGCTGCAGCGCTTCGGACCCGTCCGGCAGGTCACTCCACACCATGTGTTCGAGATCGCGTTCGAGGGAATACAGGCCTCACCGCGCCATAAATCAGGCGTGGCACTGCGTTTTCCGCGCATGCTGCGCTGGCGGCAGGACAAACCGCTGGCAGAGGCCAATACTCTGGACGATCTGAACGAGATGCTGCGGCTTTACGGCTGATCACGCCTTGCCTCGCGTCGGCTGCACCCCTACCTATTGCCTAAATTGTCAAAGGAATTCACATGTTCACTCTGCCCTTCCCTCTCCGTGACGCAGCCCCCTCCGGTGGCAAGCCCTCCTTCGGCGATCTGCCCGAATGGAACCTTGATGACCTCTACACTGGCGAGGATGCGGCGGAGCTCAAGCGCGACCTGGATTGGCTCGAGCAGGCCTGCGCCAGTTTCGCCACCGATTACGAGGGAAAACTGGGTAAATTGGATGCCGCAGGGCTGCTCGATTGCGTGCTGCGCAACGAGCGGATCAACCAGATCGCGGGCCGCATCATGTCCTACGCGGGCCTGCGCTATTACCAGCAGACCACCGACTCAGGCCGCGCCAAATTCATGTCCGACGTGCAGGAAAAGATCACCAATTTCACCACGCCACTGGTGTTTTTCACGCTGGAGCTGAACACACTTGAAGATACCCATCTAGACAGCCTGCTGGCCCAGAACGCAGATCTCGCGCGCTACAAGCCGATCTTCGACCGCATCCGCGCCATGAAGCCCTATCAGCTCAGCGACGAGATGGAGAAATTCCTGCACGATATGGGTGTCGTCGGCGACGCATGGGAGCGTCTGTTCGACGAGACAATCGCAGGGCTGAAATTCGATGTGGACGGCGAGACGATGGGCATCGAGGGTACTCTCAACCTTCTCACTGACCCCGACCGCGCCACCCGCGAGGCAGGGGCACGCGAGCTCGCCGAGGTGTTCGGCGAAAACGTCAAAACCTTTGCGCGCGTGCACAATACGCAGGCCAAGGAAAAGGAAATCATGGACCGCTGGCGCGGCATGGAAACACCTCAGACTGGTCGCCACCTGAGCAACCACGTGGAGCCCGAGGTGGTCGAGGCGCTTCGCGACGCCGTCGTGAAGGCCTATCCCAAACTCTCACACCGCTATTACGCACTCAAGAAAAAATGGCTGGGTCTGGACCGAATGCAGGTCTGGGACCGCAATGCACCACTGCCGATGGAAGATCCCAAGATCGTGAATTGGGCGTCTGCGGAAACGATGGTGATGGATGCCTATTCCGCATTCGATCCGCGCATGGGAGAGCTGGCAAAGCCGTTCTTCACCGATGGCTGGATCGACGCGGGTGTAAAGCCTGGCAAGGCACCCGGCGCTTTCGCCCATCCGACCGTGACCGATGTGCACCCTTACGTGATGCTGAACTATCTCGGCAAACCCCGCGATGTGATGACGCTGGCGCACGAGTTGGGCCACGGCGTGCATCAGGTTCTGGCCGCAGGTCAGGGCGAAATGCTGTCCTCCACCCCCCTCACGCTGGCCGAGACCGCAAGCGTTTTCGGTGAGATGCTCACGTTCCGCAAAATGCTGGAAAACGCCAAATCCAAGTCCGAGCGGCGCGTTCTGTTGGCCGGCAAGGTCGAGGATATGATCAACACCGTCGTCCGCCAGATCGCGTTCTACGATTTCGAGTGCAAGCTTCACGCGGCACGCCGCGGCGGAGAACTGACACCCGATGACATCAACGCCCTTTGGATGAGCGTTCAGGCCGAAAGCCTTGGGCCAGAGTTTGACTTCATGGACGGCTATGAGACGTTCTGGGCGTACATCCCCCACTTCATCCATTCTCCCTTCTACGTCTATGCCTACGCTTTCGGAGATGGCCTCGTGAATGCGCTTTATGCGGTCTATGAGGGTGGCCACGAAGGCTTCGAGGAGAAGTATTTCGATATGCTCAAAGCGGGCGGCTCCAAGCACCATAAGGAGCTGCTGGCCCCATTCGGTCTCGACGCCTCCGATCCGGCCTTCTGGGACAAAGGGCTGTCGATGATCTCGGACATGATCGACGAGCTAGAAGCTATGGAGGACTAAGTTTCCGGGTAGCGGATGCGGGGTCTGACATCCAGACCCCGCATCATGTGAGGCCGCATTAAGCGGCGGCGGGTTTCGTATGGAAATAGTAAACGAAGCTGAGAATGATCGCCGCTGAGGATATCAGCGTCATGACCGTTCCGGGTACGAAATTCACATATCCGCCCAGATCAAGAAACAGGAAATACCCAAGGTGCGCCAACCCGCCGACAAGTGCCGCGATAAAGATCGCAGCTGTATTCCGCCGCCAGATAAACCACGCACAAACCATCGTCACAGCGCCGAACCAGAGCAAATTGAAACCGTGCTGGTTGAGGATCGCCCCTGCGGCTTCCGGAAGCTCCATTTGAAAAACAGCCGGATCGACCGCGTCCGCGATGGCCTGCATCGCGGGGCCGGTATCACCGAGAATGGTCATAATGCCGGCAAAGGCATGTACGGCCCCCCAGACCAACCAAAGAAGTGCGGCGCCGATGAGCAGCCATGATCGAGTAGGTTTCGAAGATGTCATTCTTCCTTCTCCTTTTGTGATAAATGAAACTAGTCCGGTTGCATTTTTAGGTAAAAAAACTCAGGAACAGGTGCCGCGCTGGCGTAAAACCGTCCTGACATCGATATCCATTTGCGCCACGGTGATCTGGTCAAGGGTTGCGACCATGGCCTGTTCGGCTTCAGCCAACAGATCGTTCACGTAGCACGCGAGAACGGGGGCCATTAATCCTTCGCAATTTGCAGGATGCCTGTTCAAAATGTCCGCGCCCTGCTTCACGGCATCATAGGCTTGCCTGAGGGTAATCTGCGAAGGGTCTCGCGCCAAGATGCTGCCTCCCCCCGCTCCGCGCTGGGTCTGGACCAACCCGGCACTGTGCAGCTTCGACAAGACTCTGCGCAACACCACGGGGCTGGTGCCGTAGGTTTTCGCCAGAATGTCCGAGGTGAGTGGCGCACCTTTTCTTGCCGCCAGAAAACCCAATATATGCAAAGCGATCGTGAAATGTGCGTTCATGGATTTATTGTAACTCGTTCAGTATCAAATTACAACGACGGAAAGGTTCCAAACTTGGCCCGGCAGATTTCACTTCAGCTGGCTGTCCTTGCTGCCACGCCGGTTGATCCCGCCACGCCCCGTGAAGCTGCGATCTCGCGCACGCACGCAGTCGATGCACAGCTTGACGCCCGGCACCGCCTCTCGCCGCGCCTGCGGAATCGGTTCCTCGCATTCGGCACACACAAGCGCACTTTCACCGACAGGGCCGCGTCGGGCTTTCAGCCGTGCCAGCTCATCATTGATTGAGGCTTCGATCTGTTCTGATACCGCGCCATCGCGCGCCCATCCGCCTGCCATTCCACTTTACTCCTCTAATCTCAAATTCAGTCTAAATGCCCTGCAACCCTTTGCACGAAAAAGCCGCCCCGAAGCACCGGAGCGGCTGAATTTTGCACAGCGCCGCCGGATCCTAATCCGCTGCAACCATGCCTTTATCCTGCGCCAGCTCTTGCATCCGCTTTTGCAGTTTCTCGAACGCCCGCACCTCGATTTGGCGGATCCGCTCGCGGCTCACGTCGTATTGCCCGCTAAGATCTTCCAGCGTTATCGTCTCGTCCGACAGGCGCCGCTGCACCAGAATGTCCTTCTCACGGTCATTCAGGACATCCATGGCGGCCGCCAGCATCTCGCGGCGGGTCTCAAGCTCGTCGCGCGCCTCATAGTCGCCCGCCTGATCGGCATTGTCATCCTCCAACCAGTCCTGCCATTGCATGGTCCCCTCGCCTTCGGAACCCACGGTGGCGTTGAGCGAGGCATCCCCGCCAGACATGCGGCGGTTCATCGAGATCACTTCCGCCTCCGTCACACCCAGCTGCGTTGCGATGGTCGTGACGTTTTCGGGCCGTAAATCACCCTCTTCCAGCGCGCCGATCTTATTCTTGGCTTTGCGCAGGTTGAAGAACAGCTTTTTCTGTCCTGATGTGGTGCCGAGCTTCACAAGGCTCCACGAGCGCAAGATATATTCCTGAATAGACGCCCGGATCCACCACATCGCATAAGTCGCCAGACGGAAGCCCTTTTCGGGGTCAAACCGCTTGACCGCCTGCATCAGGCCCACGTTGGCCTCCGAAATCACTTCCGCCTGCGGCAAACCGTAGCCGCGGTAGCCCATGGCGATCTTTGCCGCAAGCCGCAGATGCGATGTCACCATGCGGTGGGCGGCCTGCGTGTCTTCCTTCTCGACCCATGCCTTGGCCAGCATGTATTCCTCTTCCGGCTCGAGCAGCGGAAACTTACGAATTTCCTGCATGTAGCGGTTCAGCCCGCCTTCCGGCGTCGGCGCTGGCAGATTTGCATAATTGGCCATGGTCTTCGTCCTTTCCCTGACGCGCCTGTTCTACAAGGTATGTAACAGGGCTTAACATCCATATGGTAGCGCTGAAGCCCATCCGCAAGACGAGCGCGCGCCGTTATCTTCATACTTACACAACAAAGGTGAACGATAAATGATCCCGTGAGCCACTCACCATTTTGTGCGCGTTATGTCAGCGGTCAGGCGCGCGCCGGATCCAGCAGCGCCAGGAGATCGGCCATATCCTGCGGCAGGGCCGCCTCGAAGCGAATCGCCTCTTCCGTGATCGGATGGGTAAAGCCCAAAACCGCCGCATGAAGCGCTTGACGCGGAAAGTTCTTCACCGCCTCAGCAAGCGGCTCCGCCAGTGCCGTGCGCGCCAGCTTGCGCTTTCCGCCATAGGTCGGATCACCCACCAAGCCGTGGCCCGCATGAGCCATATGCACGCGGATCTGGTGCGTGCGGCCGGTCTCCAGCCAGCATTCCATCAGCGCCAACACCGGCGGAGTGCCGTAGCGCGCCACCGTGCGCGCGCGGGTCACCGCATGGCGGCCACCATGAAACAGCACTGCCTGCCGCTGCCGGTCCGTCTTGTGCCGCGCGAGTTGCGTTGTGAGCTTTAGAATATTGCCCGCCTCGAAATTCGTGCCCTTGATGCCGCGCAGGCGCGGATCGTTTGCGTCCGGCACCCCGTAGACCAGACAGCGGTAATACCGCTCGACCGTATGCGCCTCGAACTGCTTGGCCAGCCCGTG
>JAGXHD010000235.1 GCA_024636395.1 Sulfitobacter sp. | reverse complement strand
GGAATGAAGGCCGTGACCAGAAGCGCCGCTTCGGGCACCGACCGGCCCAGTACGAAGGCGAGCCCCCCAATCCCGAAAATATAAAGTACCAAAATGCCACCCAAGGCCGCGGCAATGCCAGCAGCCCAGCCGATGGACATAGAGCCCAGCCGTTCCGTCATCAGCCCAGTCACGAAGGCAGCGGCGGGAAAGCCGATGAGAAACCCAGCCGTCGGTGCAGTGAACAGCCCCAGACCGCCGCGACCGCCCGCCAGCAGCGGCAGACCCAGCGCTACCAGCCCCACGAACAGCAGCGCCGCGTAGCACCCGCGCCGCGCGCCCAGCACCGTGCCGCACAGCATCACCCCGAGGCTCTGCGCAGTGATCGGCACCCCGAAGGCCAGCGTCAGTTGCGGGATCAGGCCCAGCGCCGCAATCAGCGCCGTAAAAAGCGCGATCTGCGCCACGTTGCGTTCTGTATTCATCTCTGTCCGTCTCCTTCAAAACCACCGCGCGCGCGCAGCGCCTCGGCCACGTGCTCCGCATCATCCAGCGCCAGCACCAGAAAGGGCACGATCACCCGCCATCCAGCACGCCTGCGTGAACGCGCCCGCCATGAAAGCGCCAAAGCGCCACCCTTCTGCGCCAGAACAGGGGTAAACCGGATCACCATCGCGGCGGCAAGCTCTATTGCGCGCAGGTTGACGCCAAGGCGTGCAAAGGGCCGGAGCAAGCGGTTCACCACATCCATCATCGCCGCCAGCGTCGTGGTCATGGTCACCAGATTGGCAAGGCCCACGGCACTCAGCATCCGCAACACGATTACAGCGCCTTCGCGCGGTGCCGCGATCGCCAGATGCCAGAGTATCAGCACCGCAACGAAGGGCCACAGCGGCCAGAGCCGCAAAAGCCCGTGGACGAAAAACGCGCGCCCCGGCAAAGCATAGAGCACCAGCACCCCGCATGCCGCCATCGTTTGGACTGCTACCGAAGGCGCCGCAAACAAAACGACCGATGCCACACAAAGCCCCGCGATCTTGGCCCCCGCAGGCCAGTCATGCGCCCGCGTCCTAACCGGAGAGGTCAGTGAGATCATCGCGCGCCCCCAACTCTCTCATGGCAGCTTCAAAGGCCTGCGCCACCCGCGCAGCAGGCCCTTGCATCTGCACCGCGCCGCCTTCGATCCAGACTGCGTGCTCGTAGTCCAGGATCATGCGTGGATCGTGGGTAATGTGCACCAGCGTTCCCTCGACCGCGTCGAGCACCCGGGCCAGATGCATCGCCGTTGGAATATCGAGGCCGGCAAAGGGCTCATCCAGCACGATCACCTCAGGCGCCATCGCGAGGATCGCCATGAGGCACACCAACTGCCGCTGCCCTTGAGACAACTGGTGGATCGCAGCATACTGCCATTCGGATTTGCCGAACCGCGCCAGCACCGTGCGCACCCGCTCCACCACCTCCGTCTTCGGCAGCCCCATCTGGGCAAGGCCGAAGGCTAGTTCTTCTTCGACGGTCGGAAAGATAATCTGATGATCGGGGTTCTGAAACAGGATCCCAACCGCACCCAACGCCCCGCGTCTGTCGCGCGCCACATCCACACCGGCGATCTGAACTATCCCTGAGTTGGGCCGTTGCAGCCCCGCGACGACCCGTGCCAGCGTCGTTTTGCCCGAGCCGTTGCGGCCCAGCACGGCCACCCGACGTGCGTCTGTCGCAATGCTGATTTCGCGCAGAATTGATCGCTCTTCGATCGCGAGATCGATAGCGTCGAGGTGCAGCAAAGGGGCAGATCGAGAGGCGATGGCGAAAACTCTGTAAAGCGAAACCTGACCGCGACCTAACAGCCGAGCCCGCACGCGAAAAGATCCAAACGTTGCCATCGCCGATCGGGAAACATCACCGCTCTCGTATGCCTAAGCTTCGGCCGACCCAAACCGCCATGAAAAGTGCCGACATTCTTCGCACTACAGACCATCAAAGGACGCCTTTGCCTTCGCTGTCGGGCCTTGCTCTTTTGTTGGTAGCTCAAACAGCGCAGGCGCGCTGCATAACGCCCTGCCTGTGGTGATTGCGCCAGCACCTAGGGCCGTGTCCAACGCCCCGGCAGACCCGACCGCGGCATCTGCTGCGGCGCTTTTACGTGGCTTAACAGCCAGTTCGGCCCCACCATCAATTTGCTCAGCACCGGATTTTTATTGACCTGTGCCTTGAGTTTTTCGATCTGCATCACGTTCTCGATGCGCCTGTCGAGAAATGCCCAAGTGTCCGCATTGTCCTCGCTTGCATCACCGAGCCAATACAGGACCGTGGCAGAATAGACCCCACTCAGCGTGGCGCGTTTGGTATACCAGTTCACATCGTCAGATGTGTCGCCGAACGCGGTCCATATCGCATCTGCGGTCCCCCAGATCGCCTTGGCTCCGTCACCTGCGTACATCGGCAGTGCGAAAAGGGTCGTGCCCCGACGCACCAGTTCCTTATCCTCGACGGCCTCAAGCCGGAACCGGATCGCCGCCGCGACCCGCGCGCTGTATTTCATCTCGCTCAGATCAGCCTCGTCGATCCGCGCCCGCATCGCCGCGTCGCCCTGTTTATGATAAAGTATCGCCAGGTCGACAGCACCACGGGGGCACACGCTCTGCGCCACCGTGCGCTCGATCTCCGAATCGGCAATGGCCGCATCGAACGCGGCCTGAGACCATCCATCGAACGGCACGTGGATCAGGGCGGCCTGCAAAAGCTTCTCTTTGGGTGTAGTCGCGGTATCGGGCATCACAGATCTCCTTGGAGGGTCAAGACGCTGGACAATATAGCACAGATTTGCTAATGCACCACTTCCTGCAAATCCTTGCAACTTCAAACTAGAAAGGTGGTGAAAACCACATGCAGGTTAGTGTTCGCGATAACAACGTCGATCAAGCGCTGCGCGCCCTGAAGAAGAAACTTCAGCGCGAGGGTGTGTTTCGTGAAATGAAGCTCAAGCAACATTTCGAGAAACCGTCCGAGAAGAAAGCACGCGAGAAAGCCGAAGCGATCCGTCGTTCCAGGAAACTGGCACGCAAAAAGCTCCAGCGCGAAGGCATGATGTAAGTCATCCCTTCTCATGAAGCCTACGTATAAATTACCCCGTGGTCCTCGTGATCACGGGGTTTTTTTAAGGAGCTAAGCGTTCACCCGCCCGGCAAGGTTCTCGAACACGCCGCGAACCTCCTGCTGCGTCGCACGCTCTAGCACGCCATCCGCGATCTCCGCCTCGCTCCAAATCCATGATTTGGCCGGATCGTGCAGCATTTCCCAACTTCCGAACATCCGTTCCGCCACCGGCACCGCGACGAGTTGAGTCATGCCTACATGGCGGTCATCCCGCTCGACCCGCGCGTAAGCCGCATTTACTTCTGCCGAAGGACCTTCCAGCAATTGCAGGTAGATATCATTACGGCATACCAGCGCACCGGTGATTCCATCGCGCTTGTTGCAGCGCCGCGCGTCCAGCAAAATTCCGGCAAGCATTGCCTCATCGTATCCGAAAGGCTGCGACATATAGATGATCTGGATGAGGTCGGCGATGATACTA
This sequence comes from Sulfitobacter sp., assembly GCA_024636395.1. Classification (GTDB taxonomy): domain Bacteria; phylum Pseudomonadota; class Alphaproteobacteria; order Rhodobacterales; family Rhodobacteraceae; genus JAGXHD01. Next base: position 4,057 of record JAGXHD010000235.1, on the reverse strand, counting down.
CTCCCTTGAAATTATGCGGCGTTATCTGCGCAGCTCTGTGCACGATAGCCCCTAACGGCCCCAGAGGCAAAGCATCCTGCAGCCTAAACCGGCAGCGCCGTCGTCTTGCACACCGTCCGCAACGCAAAACTCGATTGCATCTGCCCGACGCCGGGCAACCGCGCCAGATGCTGCCGGTGGATCCGCGCGAAATCCTCGGTATCCTCGGCCACCACCTTCAAAAGATAATCCGCCGAGCCCGCCATCAAATGACATTCCAGCACATTCGGGATCCGCGCCACCGCCCGCTCGAAAGCATCCAGAATTTCATCCGCCTGCCCCTGCAACGTGATCTCGACGAAGACGGTCGTCGGCACTCCAAGCTTGCGGGCATCCAAAAGCGCCACGTAATCGCGAATATAACCCTCCGCCTCGAGCCGTTGCACCCGGCGGTGGCAGGCCGAGGGGGATAGGTTCACCTGTTCGGACAGATCCGAATTCGACATCCGCCCCCGCCTCTGCAAGGCCGCAAGGAGGTTTCGGTCAATGGAATCCAGCATCGGCGCAATACTTTCGCGTAAGATTATCAATCAACAGCAGACTATTCGAATATTACCCCGAGAGGCGACCCATAATCGCCACCCAATTGCGCCGAAGATACCGTAAATCTCAGACAATCATCCCAGAAGGAAATAGCCCATGAAAATCGGTTGCCCAAAAGAGATCAAGCCACAGGAATTTCGCGTCGGCATGACGCCCAATGCCGCCTATGAGGCCGTGCAGGGGGGGCACGAGGTCATCATCGAGACAAACGCAGGCACAGGGGCAGGCTTCGAGGATGCGGATTACACAGCCGCAGGCGCCACGATCCTCGGCACAGCCGCCGAAATCTTCGAGGCCGCCGATATGATCGTGAAAGTGAAGGAACCGCAGGCCGCCGAGCGCAAGATGCTGCGCGAGGGTCAGGTGCTCTTCACCTATCTCCATCTCGCGCCCGATCCGGAGCAAACGAAAGACCTTATCGCTTCCGGTGCGACCTGCATCGCCTATGAGACCGTGACGGATCGCAACGGCGGCCTGCCCCTTCTTGCGCCGATGTCCGAAGTCGCGGGCAAGCTCGCACCGCAGGTCGGGGCATGGACCTTGCAAAAAGCGAACGGCGGGCGCGGTGTCCTGATGGGCGGCGTCCCCGGAGTGGGTCCTGCCCGCGTCGTCGTGATCGGTGGCGGTGTTGTAGGCACCCACGCGGCCCGTGTGGCGGCAGGCATGGGCGCGGACGTCACCGTGCTCGACCGTTCGCTCCCGCGCATGCGCTACCTAGATGATGCGTTCGGCGGCGTGTTTAAAACCAGCTTCGCCTCCGCAGGCAACACGATCGAGTTGGCCCGCGAGGCTGATCTGATCATCGGCGCGGTGCTCATCCCCGGCGCCGCAGCGCCACAGCTCATCACCCGCGCGCAGCTCTCCGAGCTCAAGCCCGGTGCAGCGCTTGTGGACGTCGCCATCGATCAGGGCGGCTGCTTCGAGACCTCCAAGGCGACAACGCATCAGGATCCGATCTATGAGGTGGACGGGATCATGCACTATTGCGTGGCCAACATGCCCGGCGCAGTGGCTCGCACCTCCACGATCGCACTCGGCAATGCCACGATGCCCTTCATGATGGCCCTTGCCAACAAAGGCTGGAAAAAGGCCTGCGCCGACGATCCGCATCTACTGGCTGGGCTGAATGTCCACGCGGGCCAGATCACCTATGCCGCCGTAGGCGAAGCCCTAGGGATGGCGTATATCGCGCCGGAAAATGCCATCGCATAATCAAAAGAGGCGCCCTCGCAAGCGGGGGCGCCTCTTTCAGATCTCATCGGTTCCGGTTCAGGCCCGCTTGGCCAGACTGTCGCGGATTTCCAGTAGAACGTCCAATTCGCTTGGGCCTGTCTCAACCTCTGGCACGATATCATCCGGCTTTTCGGCCACTGATTTCAGCCGGTTGACCATTTTGACCAGCATGAAAACCACAAAAGCGATGATCAGAAAATTGATGCAGGCCGTCACGAACGCGCCATAGGCAAAAATCGCCGATCCGGTTTCGCGCGCCGCGTCCAGCCCCATTCCGGCAGGCACTTCGCCCGACAGTACAACATACATGCTGGTAAAATCGACACCGCCCAATATGAGCCCGATAATGGGGTTTATCAGATCACCCACCAGCGAACTGACGATAGCGGTGAACGCGGCACCGATGATAATGCCCACGGCAAGATCCATGACATTGCCCTTGGCAATGAAATCCTTGAATTCGTTAATCATTTCTTGGTCCATGTTGAAGTTAATTCTGACAAGGAAGCTCCCACCCCATGCCGGTGCACATCGCATATCACATATCCGCACAGTTTTCAGTCTGTATTTGCGGGGAACATCTCCTACCTTGTGTCACAGAAACACAGGAGCTTCCGACATGACCGATCTGACCGATTTCAAAATCAGCGAGAAATGGCCCGCGAAAAACCCCACAGTTCTCCAACTGTATTCATTCCCTACCCCCAATGGCGTCAAAGTCTCCATCGCGCTGGAGGAACTGGGCCTGCCCTACGAGGCCCATACCGTCACCCTGTCGGATGCGGACGTCAAAAGCCCGGAGTTCCTCTCCATCAACCCCAACAACAAGATCCCCGCAATCATCGATCCCGATGGCCCCGATGGCGCGCCCATCGGCCTGTTCGAGAGCGGCGCGATCCTGATCTATCTGGCCGAAAAAACCGGGCAACTCATGGGTGAGACCGCAACCGACAAAGCAAAGACCCTGCAATGGCTCATGTTCCAGATGGGCGGTCTCGGTCCCATGCTCGGTCAGATGGGCTTTTTCACCAAATTCGCCGGGTCCGAATGGGAGGATAAACGTCCTCAGCAACGCTACGTGGACGAGGCAAAGCGCTTGCTCGCCGTCCTCGACAAAGAGCTGGACGGCAAGGAGTGGATCATCGGCTCACACTATACCATCGCCGATATTGCCATTGCACCTTGGCTGCGCGCGCTGGTTTTCTATGGCGTGAAGGAGCGGCTCGGCTGGGCGGATCATACCAATCTGGTAAACTACCTCGCCCGGTTCGAAAAACGTGAGGCGGTACAAAAAGGGCTCGTGACGCCCCCACGCAGTTGATAAGTCGCGGGGTGTGTTCAAAACCAGCGCCTCCCGCACCACGCTCAGGCCAGGGTACCCGTCAGCACATAGCGTAAAATTTCGACCACTTGCGCAGGTTCCGATGCCACCGCCAGCGCTGCTGCGTCGACTTCCTTGAGCGCATGCGCATGATCCGCCCCGTGCAGGATGATCAGCGATTTGCCCAGCGCCGCCGCATAGCCCGCATCAAACGCAGCGTTCCACTGCTTGTACTGGTCACCGAACCGTACGACCACCACATCAGCGTCCTCGATCCCCTTACGCGTGCGGATCGCGTTGATCTGGGCACCCTTGCGGTCGTGCCAAAACTTGTCAGCCTCCGCGCCCAAGATAGCAACGCCGCAATCGTCGCTGGCCGCATGATCCGTCACCGGACCAGAAAATACCACATCTAGACCCTCGGCCCCTTGGACAATTTGCTCGCGCCAATCCGTGTGGATCTCACCCGACAAATAAACATTCAGCATCCGCTATCCTCCGCCTCTTCACTTTTCAAAATAAACTCAAATCCAGCACCCTCGACGGACGCAGGACTCCCAGTTCATCCGCGCAAAACACCGCCCGTTGCCTTCTTAACAGAAGCCACGACCTTCGCGCCGACAGCCTCGATATCGGCATCTTTCAACGTATGTTCGCGTGGCTGGATGCGAACCGTCAACGCAAGGGATTTCTTGCCCTCTCCAAGGCTGCCGCCGATGAATTCATCGAACACGCGCACATCCTCGATCAGAGTCTTATCTGCCCCCATCGCCGCGTTCACAAGCGTCAGCGCCTCGGTTTCTGCGTCCACGACAAAGGCAAAATCACGCTCCACAGCCTGCAAATCACTGACCTTAAGCGCGGGCCGCGTGGCACCTGCCTTGCGTGGCAGCGGCACCTCGGCGGGCCAGAGTGTGTAGG
>JAGXHD010000234.1 GCA_024636395.1 Sulfitobacter sp. | reverse complement strand
GTGTGGCATGTTCTCTCGCGTGACCGAGAGCACGCGTCCGGGCAGTTTCGGACGCGTGCTCTCGGTCACGCGAGAGAACATGCCACACGCACAGCTCGCAAAGCTCGGGCTCATGCCCTCGGATATCACCCTGATGATCCAGAGCCATACCCACATCGACCATGTCGGCCATATGCACGCCTTCGCGCACGCGCCCATCCTGATCTCAGCCGCCGAGCGCGCTTTGCCCCGTCCGCTCTATTGGTCAGGCAAACAGGCGATGGAGTGGCCAGAGGCACAGTATCTGCTGGTCGAGGATGATTTCAGTCTCTGCAAAGGGTTCGACGTGCTGTCGTGCCCCGGTCACGCGCCGGGCCAGCTCGCGTTCATGATCGATCTCCCCCACACCGGAGCGGTGCTGCTGACCTCCGATGCGATCAGCCGCGCCAGCGAGATTGACGAAAAATTCGCGGGCTCATGGGATGTGCCATTGGCCGTCCGCCACGGTGCTCGGCTGATGGGCTTAGCCGCCAAGCGCGATGCACTTGTAATCTTCGGCCATTCGCCGGAGCAATGGCCGACCCTGCGCAAAGCACCCCACTGGTTCGAGTGACGCCCCTAGCGCACATCGCGCCCCTGATTGAGAATGATCACGTTTCCGCTGGAGATATCGCCAGCGGGCGAGATCAGAAAACCAACCCATGCAGCGATCTCCTCTGGCTGCATCGCACGCCCGTGAGGCATCTGCGCGATGGCCTTTTCCAGCACCTCTGCGCTCACCACACCGAAGAGCGGCGTTTCCGTCATGGCCGGCGCAATCGAATTGACCGCAATCTTCTTTGTAGCATAGCGGCGCGCGAGATCTTTCGTCAGCGTATCAAGCGCCGCTTTCGACGCTCTGTAATGCGGGGGATCAAACGCATCGAAATTGTAGGCACCGTTGGACGAAATGTTGACGATCTTGCGCACGCCGTCGCGGCCCTCCATCAGTTTGATCGCGGCCTGACAGCAATGGAACGCTCCGGAGAAATTCAGCGCCATCTGCCGCTCGAATTCCGCCTCGGGAATATCCGGGAATTCCGACATGAAGCAAGTGCCGGCATTGTTGACCAAGGCATCAACACCACTATGGGCCTGCGCAATATGCGCAAAAGCCTCAGCGATAGCGGCACTGCTGGTCAGATCCGTCACGATCCCGGTGAAGGCCGCGTCCTGTGCCAGCGTGTCCAACCCCTCCGCATCGATATCGAGCCCGATCACCTTCATGCCGTCCGCGATCAGACGCGCGACAATCGCCCGGCCCATGCCTCCCGCTGCTCCAGTTACCACTGCTACCTTCTGCATCTCACATTCCCTTCGAGTCGTGCCTCCGCGATATCCTAAAGTGACGCGCTGGCTTCTTGAACCCCTCCCCCGCCCGCGCTAGTTCACCGTACATGACTACATCGCAACCTTCCCGTCACATTGTCCTGCGTGGCACCCATAATGTCCGCGATCTCGGCGGCTATCGGACCGCGCAAGGCACAGCGGTGCCGTGGCGGCGGTTTCTTCGCGGCGATTGCCTGCACCGCCTCGACGATGGAGAGCCCGAGCGCCTGCATTTTGAAGGATTGCGGATGGTCGTGGACCTGCGTACTGCGCGCGAAGTGCGAGATGCGCCCAGCCGTCTTGCGCGGCAGCGTGGCGTCGAATGGGTCAACCTGCCGCTGTTCGATGCGCTCTCGCCCGCAGCGCTGGCAGAAATCGATATTCCCCCGGACGGCCATCCCCTGCTGGCGATGTATCTCACCGCGATCGAGACACGGGGACCCGCGATCTGCGGCATTCTGGAGCGGATTGCCCGCGTGCGCGAGGGCGCCGTGCTGTTCAATTGCACCGCCGGCAAGGACCGCACCGGCATCATCGCTGCGCTGTTGCTGGGGCTAGCTGGCGTTTCACACACCGACATTATCGCCGATTATGCGCTGACCGAGACGCTGATTCCTGATCTGGTCGCAGAATTTCTGACCAATGCTCGCGCAGGGGGCGGTGATGTCGAAGCCTATGCCACATTCCTCGAAAGCCCGGCGAGCGCCATGGCCGGGTTGCTCGATCACATTGATGGGAATTACGGCTCTTTCATGGGGTATTTTGATCATATCGCCGTACCAACCGAGGTATTATCCCGGCTTCAGGTACGGCTCGGCGTCACCGAATAAATCTGGCCTCGCCTGCATAGCGCCATTTGCGGTAAGCGGTTTGCAAACCCAACACTGCCAAATCTTCCTCCGCATGCGCTGGTGCCGTGGCACCTTGAGCGCGCAACGCTGTGGCGTAGTGTTTCATCAATTCACCACTACCGATCAACGCCACATTCTGCCCCAGCCGATAGGGTCGGGTCGCCGCAAGCTCAATCCCGATGAGCCAGCCCATCAGCCGCGCCCTCGCCACAGCGGATCCCGTGCGCTCAAGGACGAAGCTGGCATTGAACTGCGCCAGTTCAGAGGCAAAGCGTTCGGGCCGCGATAGGGCATCGGATACTGCCGTTTCGAATGCGGCGGGGTCCCACCCCAGCCCCGCCGCTACCGCCCGAAGGCTCGAACGGCACGAGAGCAGATCAAACATCTCGCCCGTCAGAAAGCTGCGAAAGCTCACCACTTCGCCAGCGCTGATGTGCGCCCATCTTGTGCTGGCGCCGGGCAGACACAGCACACCATCCCAATCGGGCGTTTCTGTCAGAAAACCGGCAATCGCGGCTTCCTCTCCCTGCATCATGTCCACAGGGCGGTCCTGCGACAGGCACGGCAACGCATGAAGTGCAATCCGCGCGTCCGCACTGGAAATCTTTTGCAAAGGCGGCACCGCACAGGGCACCTGCGCAAACGCGCCACTCTCGATCCCCGCGTAAACCACAGGTACGGCGGCACCCTCGCTCAACCAAGGCTCTATCAGCGCAACCAGTTGCTCCGGAACGCGGCTTTCATCCTCGAGCGTAGCACTCGCGGCGCTTATCGTCCCGGCGTCATCCACCCAAATGTTCAAACGCACACCGCGCCGTAGCGCTGCAATCCACATAGCAAAAGCCTCCTGCACTGACCGGCGCAGCGTATCACTGCGGACCGCCGGTGCAATCGGATTGCCCCTTTCGTCAGAAGAGGAGCCGAAGTTTCGAGAGAACGCCAGCTGTTTGCGCGGGGCGCACGACGGGCGGCATGGCAAAACTGGGCTGCGGCACGGGCCGTTCGGCCGGGCTCACCGTAAAGATCGTATCCCGCTTGCCGATCACCTGCACATCGCGGCTGATGCTCACGGTGCCGTTGGTGGCGGGGATAAAATGGACCTCGATGTCCGTCCGCGAGTGGTCCGCAAACGGCTCCAAATCGATAAACAGATCAAGTTCCTCGTTAGAGAAGAGCTCGCTGATGATCTGCCGCCCGTTGCAAAATATTTCCACCAGCATTCGGCCCGTCACAGATGCACGGACATAGACCTGTGCATCAGCTTTATCTGGGACGAGAGAGGCGCACAGCGTACCGCCTTCAGATTCAAGCACCACTTTCCGGCCATAGGCACGGCGGGTCCAATGCATCGGGTCTTCGGGTGTCCAGCGCCGTGTCGGGGTCAAAATAGTCATTCCATTACTCCACTTCCGGTTCAAGATCAGATGGTCCAACGCGATCAACCATGAATACCATCCAGCGGACGATGGCAGCTTGATCGGCTGTAACCATCTCTCCCGCTCGCAGCTTGCATATGTCATCCCTTAATTCGGGCCAGCGGTCGTAAAAGTCGACGAGGTCTTCGATTTCTCGCTGCGGGTCCGGCATAGGCTTATGCATCCAGTTGCTCTGCTTTGCTCACTTGTCCTCAAGCCTAGCAATCTGGCGGATGAAACGTGTGTGAAAAAACTGTGAAGCACTTTGTAGCCTGAATTAATGATGTTAACGTTGGGTCATCCTGGGGGAGAGATCTGTGGCGGAGCTGCTTGAAATATCATTGTTTGGCACCTGCTTGGCACGCGTGACAGGCAGCACCGCCACAGAGATCCGGGGAGCCAAACATCTCGCCCTGTTGGCAATGCTGGCCAGTGCACCGCAGGGCCAACGTACCCGCACCTATCTTCAAAATACGCTTTGGGGCTATGCCGGATATGACAGTGGCCATCAAAACCTGCGCCGCGCCCTGTCCGATCTGCGCAAGCAGATGGGCCCGCATTTCGAAAAGCTCATCCATACGACCAATACGGATGTCAAACTTGATCTCACGCGGGTCCGCTATCTGGGTAATCCGGGCGATGGGCCATTCCTCGGCGATCTAAACGTGACCGAGCGCGCTTTTATGGATTGGGTTATCGAGACACGCCGCGCGCCAGACACAATCCTTGACCTGTTCGCCACCGACAAGCTGTCACGCGTCGGCAGATCACGGCCTCGCGTGACGGCCCTGCCTCTCGGTGTCATCGGTGATGATCCCGATCTGCGCGTCCTCGCGGATTGGGTCGCGGAGGAGACCTGTCGCTCGCTCTCGCGCTCCAATCTGCTCAGCGTGATCTCCCATCTTTCGAGCCGCACAATGGCTCAGAAGATGATCGACATCGCCGAAGTGCGGACCACGCTGGATATTGACTACCTCGTGACTGGCACCCTGCGCCGACAGGGCGGCGAATTGATCGCAGATTTCGATTTCGTGGACGCGCACAGCGGCGATATCTTGTGGAACCGCCATCTGGCCTGCCCTGCGTGCAGCTTCAGCGAGGATCTGCAAGGCAGGCTGGAAAACGTCATTCAGGCCATCGGCCGCTCCATTGCGAGTTCAGCGATCCGTTATGTCCGTGATCGCCCTCTGCCCCAGATCGAGGACCACAATCTGATCATCGCGGGCGTCTCCATGATGCACCGCAGCCCAATGCGCGACTTCATCCAATCACGCGAATATCTGATCGAGGCAAAAAACCGCATGCCCAACACCGCCGAGGCCCACGCGTGGCTGGGAAAATGGTATGTCCTCAGCGTGTTCAAAGGGTTCAGCTCCGACCGCACCGACGATACGCAAAAGGCACTCGGCTGCACCGCCCGCGCCCTCGATCTGGACCCTGAAAACAGCTTCGGCCTCACGATCGACGGGTTTGCCCAGAACAATCTGCTCAAGCGGATGGACACTGCTGAAACGCGCTACGGCGCCGCCCTCGACGTCAATCCTAATGAGAGCCTCGCTTGGCTGCTGCGCGGAGCGCTCATGGCGTTTCAGGATGATGGGGCCGCTGCGATCCGAGCCACGCAAACCGCGCGAAAGCTCTCCCCGATCGATCCGTTCGGCTACTACTACGATAGCCTCGCCAGCACTGCCTACATCGCGGCAGAAGATTTCGAGAACGCATTGCTGCACGCAGACAGATCTCTGGCCGTCAACGATCGGCACCTCTCGACCCTGCGGACCCGCACCACGGCGCTGCACTTTCTGGGCCGTCACGCCGAAGCGCGGGCCTCGGTCGAGGATCTGATGCGCCGACATCCCTCCTTCAACATCGACGAATACAAACGCAACCACCCGTCCGCTGACAACAAGGCGGGCCAGCGGGTCATCGAGGCGCTGTCTGCGTCAGGTATGAATTTATAAACAAGGAATATTTTATGTCACAGTACGGCGGACTTGGTGGATTGGGGGGGCTCGGCGGCCTTGGTGGGCTGGGCGGCTTGGGTACGGGGCTCGGCGGCTTCCTCGGCGCCGATGACCCAGGCGGTTATAACGGCACGACGACAACCGGCCTGCAAACCAGCGCGGAAGCACTTCGCCACTTGGCGGGGAACGGGGAGGCGCTGACCTCGGAAGAGCTCAAATTCAACGATCCTGCCAATCTCGCAGGCTCCGCCACATGGGTCCGCGGATCGCTCTATGTCTCCGACTTTCTGCGCGAGATGAACTGGCATGCCGACGAGACTGCAAAAACCGTCAGGCTGACGCTGGCTGGCTGTGATGCGCTCTCGCTCACCCGCCCTGAGGAAAGCATGCTGCGCGCACAGTGCCGACATGTGCTCGACTATGCCGATCTGCGCCCCGACCGCAGTCCCGAAATTATCTCCCAGCTGGGCTTTCCCACGGCCTATTTCGCGATGATTTGTGGCCTGCACGTAGGCCAGCATAAATCCACTTTCGAGTTGATCACCGCGACGCAGG
>JAGXHD010000233.1 GCA_024636395.1 Sulfitobacter sp. | reverse complement strand
CACCCGAAAACATCACCAGATCGACACCGGCCTTGAGAATGTCACGCACCACCGGTTCATCGCCGAGACCGTAGGGGGCAAGATCAATGAGCACGCCACTGCCCAGATCTTCCATCAGGATCACGCGATGTTCCTGCGCCAGTTTTGCCAGATCACGGCGCTCCGGCGCGGAGGTGAAGCCGACAATTCTGAAATTGCTGGTGTGGCTCTTCAGGAGCACGGCGGTGCTGTCGTCAATCGCCGCTGCGTAATCGGCAATGCGGGTCTTGTTGGTCGCCCCCACCTCGCGCAACGTCGCACCGCTTTGCGCGATCACGTCTGGCAGACGAAATGAACCGCCAATCTCGATCAGCTCCCCACGTGATGCAACCACGCTGCGCCCCTGCGCAGTTGCCATCAGACTCAACAGCACCGCTGCCGCGCAATTATTGACGACGACCGCGGCTTCGGCGCCGGTGAGTTCGCAGATCACCCCCTCTACATGCGTATGACGCGAGCCGCGCTTGCCGCTGGCGAGGTCCAGCTCCAGATTGGAAGGCGCGGCCCCGGCCTTCTGCATCGCTTGAAGCGCCGACGGCGCCAGCCGGGCGCGGCCCAGATTGGTATGAATGATGATGCCAGTCGCGTTAATAACGCAGGAGAGTGACGGGGCGCGCGCCGCCTCGATCCTCGCGCCAACACGTGCGGCGAAGGCCACGCTGGCAAAGTCCGGGAACGACGAAACGGGACCGGCCAGCAACGCCTTGCGCAGATCCCCCGTCATCTCCCGCAAGGCGTGGACGGTCTCGGCATGGCTGTAGCGTGAAACCAGATCAGCAATCCCTTGCTGGTCCAGCAACGACTGTATCTGAGGCAGGTCTTTGAGGGTCGGGGCCATCCTGGTGCGCCTCAGATCAGCAATACGCCGGAGCGGGCCTGCGCGGGTCTGCTCTCACAACACGATTTCGATGAGGTTCGGGCCGCCTCGGCTCAGACCGTCCTCCAGCGCCGCTTCGAGATCCTCGCATTGGGTCACACTGCTCGCGGGGACCCCCATCGAGTGTGACATCTGCACCCAATCGAGCGCGGGGCGGTCGAGGCTCAGCATGTCGATCGCACGCGGGCCGGGGTTCTGGACGCCAACGTTCGTCAACTCGCCGCGCAAGATCTGGTAACTGCGGTTGGCGAAAATCAGCACCGTGATATCGAGTTTCTCGCGCGCCATGGTCCAGAGCGATTGCACCGTGTACATCGCCGATCCGTCCCCGGTGAGGCACATGACCTTACGGTCCGGGCACGCGACAGCAGCACCAATGGCCGCGGGCATGCCGTAGCCGATGGAGCCGCCGCAATTATTGAGCCAGGTATGCTTGCGTGCAGATCTGGTCGCAGGAGAAAATGCGCGCCCGGAGGTCACGGATTCGTCGACGACGATGCCATCTTCTGGGATCGCGCGGGCGATGAGAGCCGCGAGGCTGTCGAGATCGATCCGACCGCTGGGCCGCGCCGGCAGATCATCACGCACCACATCGGCGGGGGCTGTATCGCCCGCATCCGTGGCCGCACACAACGCTGCCAGCGCGCCCGTCAGATCAGAGTTCGCCGCCGCAAGCGTAACGATATCAGCACCTTCGCGGGTGAGGATCGCAGGTTTGTCAGGGTAGGCGAAAAAGCCGATGGGCGCGCGCGCGCCGATGAGAACGATGCGTTTGAACGGTTCCAGCACCTTGAGCGCGATATCGATGGGGTAGGGCACCCGTCCGATGAACACCCGGCCCGCGCCGCGCTCCATCCGCGCATTGGACCACTCCGACAGGATCTTGCAGCCGGTCTTGGCCGCGATCCGGCCCGCGATCTCCAGATTGGCCTCGGTGAGGGCCGTGCCGCCCAGCAACAGCAGCGTTTCGGGACCATCGAGGGCTTCGGCGGCAGTGTCGAGCGCACCTGCATCGAAAGGGGCCGGGGCCGGGAGCTCAGCCGCTACTTGCGGCACGCCGCCCTCGTTCCAGGCGGTGTCCGAAGGCAGGATCAGCGAGGCAATCTGGCCCGGTGCAGTCATCGCCGCCTGCACCGCCCGCGCCGCATCCGCACCGACATTTTCGACCGACTTGGAGCTGTGCACCCAGTGCGAGACGGGTCGCGCAATGCCTTCGATGTCGGAGGTCAGTGGCGCGTCAAGCGCGATATGCGTTGAGGCATGCTCCCCGATGATGTTGACCACGCCTGAGCCTGCTTTCTTGGCGTTGTGCAGATTGGACAGGCCGTTGGCGAGGCCCGGTCCGAGGTGCAGCAGCGTCGAGGCTGGCTTGCCTGTCATCCGGTAATAGCCATCCGCAGCCCCGGTCGCGACTCCCTCCTGCAAGGCCAGCACCGAGCGCATTCCGGGGATGTGATCAAGGGCCGCGACGAAATGCATCTCGGATGTGCCGGGATTGGTAAAACAAACCTCCACACCATTGGACAAAAGCGTGTGTACGAGGCTCTCGGCGCCGTTCATCTTGGTGTTGGGCATATTGCTGTCAGTCACTGTTTTTCCTTTTCCCAGTAGGGCACGCGGAGGTCTTTTTTGAGGATCTTGCCGATGGTACTGCGGGGCAAATGATCGCGGATCTCGATTGCAGACAGTCGGTGGCTTTTGCCCAGACGCGCGTTGGCCTGAACCAGAATATCGTCTGCTGACCGGTTGGCGCCTGCGCGGAGCACCACGAGCCCCAAAGGCGTCTCGCCCCAGGCCTCGGATGGCACACCGATCACAGCGGCATCGGTCACATCCGCATCCTCCAGCAATATCAGTTCCAGATCATTGGCGAAGATGTTGAGACCGCCGGAGATGATCATGTCTTTCTTGCGGTCCGACAGCACCAGAAAGCCGTCTGCATCGAAGGAGCCCATATCGCCCGACCGGAAATAAATACGGCCTTCGGCGTCGCGCCAGATATATTCCGCCGTCAGATCATCTCGGCCGTAGTAGCCCGCCATCATCGTGGGGCCGCGCCCGCAAATCTCGCCCACTTCGCCCTGTGCCACCTCGTGGCCGGCGCTGTCGATCAGGCGAATATCGTTGCCGGGGGCGAGCTTGCCCACAGTGTGCAGCTTGGTCGGATGCTCGTGCGCCGCCAGCACCGTGACGCCACCCCCTTCGGTGAGGCCGTAATACTCCAGTAGCTTACCGGGAAACCGGGCCAGAACATCCGCTTTCACATCCGCGCGCAGGGGGGCAGATGTGGAAAATTTGACCCGCATGGACGAAAGATCGAAGTTGTCGAAATCAGGCACGTCCATGATGCGTTTGTATTGCACCGGCACCAGCATGGTATGGGTGATCGCCTCGCGCTCGACGATCGCGAGATATTCGCGCGCGTCGAATTTGGGCATCAGATGGACGGTCGAACCTCCAAAGAGTGTCGGCAGGAAAGAAACGATCGTGGTGTTGGAATAGAGCGGCGTTGAGATCAGCGTGCGCGCGTTGTCGTCGTAGCCATTGGGCGAAACCCGGTCCATCTGGGCCGCGCGCATCCAGTGGTTATGCAAGATGCCCTTCGGTGTGCCGGTGGTGCCGGAAGAGTAGATGAGATTGAAAGCATCCGACATTTCTATCGCGATTTCGGGATCTTTGACGGCGGCGCCCGCCAGCGCTGTCTCGTAACCGGTAAAACCCGGCTGCTCGAAATCGAAGGCAAAGCGTTCGAGCGGCAGATCATTGACGAACCCAGCGACCAGACCGTGATATTGCGCGGCCACGAAGATCGCTTTTGCGCCGCTATCTACCAGCATTTTGTGAAGCGCCTCGGGCGCGGCCATCGACGACAGTGGCGTGACACAGCCGCCCGCCCGCAGCGTCCCCATGAACACTTCGGCATAAGCAACCGAGTTTGCGGAGAGCACCGCCACGTTGTCCCCTTTGCGCAATCCCATCGCCAGCAGCGTGTTGGCCACGCGGTTGATCCGCGCGTCAAAATCGCCCCAGGTCACCCGCGCCGCACCGCACACCAGCGCCAGATGGTCTGGGTGCGCGCGTGCATTGGCGCGGATGCGCGCGACGAGGGTTTCTGTCGGCGGGCTTTCCGGTGCGGGGGGCGTGATCTCGATCATTTCAGCTACGCCGTTCTAGCATCGGACTTGTTCGCACGCCACGCGACGAAGAACGGTAGCGCGCACATCAAGGCTCCAATCAAGAACGACAGGAAATAACCAATATTGAGGATCTCCGTCTGCGGCTTGGCGATCATAACGCCACCGAAGAACAGCAGCACCCGTAGCGGATAGCCCATCGCCCCCTCCAGCGGTCCGACAAGGCTGATGTAGCCCTGCAACGACGAAGAGATCACCGCGACACCGACCAGCGCAGAGGCCAGCGCGACCACAACTTCCCACGGTGGCGCCTGACCGATCAATGCCGGGTTCAGCACAAAGAAGAACGGCACGATATACATCACCCCGCCCAGTCGCATCGCTTCGAAACCCGTGGCGATCGGGTTGGAGCCCGCCATTGTGGACGCGGCAAACGCACCGAGCGCCACGGGCGGCGTGATGAAGCTCACCATACCCCAGTAGAGGATGAACAAATGCACCGCGAGTGTGTTTAGCCCGCCAGCCTCGAGTGCAGGAGCAAGCACCACCGCAAGGAAGATGTAGCAGGCTGTAACCGTCATCCCCATACCGAAGATGAAGGCCGTCAGCGCACCCATGCCCAGTAGAACCAAGGTGTTGTCGCCTGCAATGAACACCAGTTCATTGACCAGCGTACCGGCAAGGCCTGTGGCAGAGAAGGAGCCAACGATGAGGCCAACCCCCAGCAGGATCGCCGTAAGCTCTGCCAGACCCATCCCGACGCCGACGATCATATTGCCCAGACGCTCCCGGTTGAGACGGAACCTCGCGCGGAACTGGTTGACGACCAGCAGCAGGGCGGTGGCGTAGAAGGGCGCGGAGGATTCCTGCCGAAGACCGATCATCATATAAAGCAGCAGCGCGAACACGGAGATGTAGGGCCAGCCTTCGGCCATCACCTCACGCAAGCGGGGCAGGTCGGGCTTGGGCAGTCCGCGCAGACCACGCTTGGCCGAGTAGGCGTCAATGCCTGTGAAAAGACCCCAGTAGAACAGAATGCTTGGAATGGTGGCCGCCAGTGCGATCTCCACGTAGGGACGCGACAGGAAGGACGCCATAATGAAAGCCGTGGCCCCCATGATCGGCGGCATGAGCACGCCGCCGGTGGAGGCACAGGCCTCGGTCGCAGCGGCGGTTTTGGCGGAGAAGCCCGTCTTGCGCATCGCGGGGATCGAGACAGCACCGGTGGTCAGCACGTTGGAGATCACGGAGCCGGACATGGAGCCCATGAAACCGGAGGCGAAGATCGACACTTTTGCGGCACCGCCGCGATAGCCACCGACCATACCGAGCGCCAAATCATTGAAGAACTGCCCGCCGCCCGTACGCTGCAGCACAGCACCGAATAGGATGAAACCGATAACCACGCCGCCGAATGCTTTCATCGGGATGCCGAACGAGCTCTCGGAGGAATAGATGTGATACGGCACGGTTTGCATGAACGTACTCTGGAAGCCCGAGAAGGGATCCGGCACAACACCCGCAAACGTCGGATAGAATGCGAAGATCGTCACGATGATGAAGAGCACAAAACCACCCGCACGGCGCGTGGCCTCAAGCACCAGAAAGAAGAATACGACCGACACGTACTGCGCGAGATCAGGCGCAGCGAATTCCCAGCCCTGTGAAAGGTTCTGCTGGGCGGTTTGCGAGAGATATCCCGTGCAGGCCAGAGCGATTGCGAACAAGGCCCAATCTAGCAGCGATGGCTCGCCGCCTTTGCCGCCACGCATCTGGAAAATAAGAAAGCTGAGCGCCAGAAACAGGCCGCCGAGAATATAAAGATATCGCCCTTCTATCAGGACGATTCCCATGAGCTGTAGGTTGAAAAGCTGGTTGACCACCAGCACCAACGAAAAGAGCGTGCCGAGCACCACGACCCAGCGCGCGGGGCCTGCGATGCGCTCTGCCGGGGTTTCGCCGTCAATAGCGACTTGTTCGATCCCCTTGGTGTTGGAGGACGCGTTGGTGGTATCGGACATGGGAATACTCTTATCTGGATGCATTACAGGGAAACCCGGCCGGCCCAGAGACCGGCCGGATCTATCAGTGCAGCATCATTTAGAAAACGATGGTGAAACCGCCTGCTTTCAGGGCCTCGCGGCGCGCTGCCGCCCAGGCTGCTTCGAGATCGTCAGGATTTGAAGCAATCGTGGCTTCCCAAGCCGCAATCAGCGCTGCCTGACGTGCGACCAGCCCATCGTTATGCGCTTGCGCATCATCGGACCATGCACCCACTTCGGTGAAATAACGGATCGCGCCATCATGGTAGGGAACAACCCATTTCATGTTTTGCTTGTCCAGCGCCCAACCGCCGATGCCGGGCGAATTACCGTCATAGGCCGGGAAAAGCTCGACCATTGCTTTGGTCATGTTGTAGACAAGCTCTTCGTCCGCTGCGGCCATAGCTGTCAGAACGGGATAAGCATAGCCTGCACCTTGATAGCCGTCAGTGCCGTCGATGGTGGCTCCGACAGACGCAAGGTTTGGCTGGAAGAAGGGTGCGATACTCTGCAAGCGGCCAAGCGCTTCGGCATCATCAGGATCGACCGGGGGCCAGAACAGCCCGCGCGGGCCTGCCTCTGCTTCATAGGCTTTGCCGGAGTTCGTGGAGGCGAAAGCCGCATCGACCTGACCCTCGATCAGACCTGTCCAGCTGGCGCCGAAACCGCCGAAATCAACCCGCTCGACGTCATCCCATGTAAGACCGCCGTAAGCGAGATAGGCTTCGGTGTTTACGTTGAGCGCGGGCGCACCAACGATATAGGCCACGCGTTTGCCCTTGAGATCGGCATATGTCTCGATCCCCAGATCACCGGCCACACCGACCGACAGGTTGATCGCGCCGCCGTTGTTGGCCATCAGCACGCGAATAGGCTGCGGGCCCCAGTTTTCGGCGCCGAAGTCAAACACGCCTTCCTGTGCCATGTAGCTGCCACCCACACCGGTCGCGGAAAATTCAACGCGACCCTGGCGCAGCGGCTCAGTGCGCGAGACATCGTTCTTGCCCGGCAGCACGCGCAGATTGACGCCCGCCGCATCCTGCAAAGCAGCACCGATGGCGACCGCTTGGTTGTAGCCGGCCGAGCCGGTGTCATAGGCTGTCCAATTGAGTTGTTTCGGCAAAACAATGTCCTGCGCCATCGCCATACCGGACGAAAGACCCAGCACCGCTACAGTTGTCGTGAAATAGTTCATATTTTCCTCCCAAAAATTAAAACCTCGCCGCGTCGCATGCGGAAGGTTCGGCCCGGCGGTTATGACATTTAGTGAAACGCCATTCCGCCCTGTGGAACCAAAGTATGGAGGATTGATCTTAGGTGTCAACAAAGCTTCGAGGTTTATCGCGTGCTTTGTGTAGGGATTTTGCCAGTTTGGCCGCGCAGCACGCCTTCGACGGTGACACAGGGGAGCCGAATTCCGACGCTCTTCCCCCCAAAGCCGGAAAAATTCAATTCACGGTAGTGTCATACGTCAATAGCAGCCGGATCCCGACAGGCGACATGAAGAAGGCCTTTGACGCTAGACGCGACCACCTTGGGCAGCACACGTGCAACCTAAGCACCACGCCAACGGCGGGGATGGGTTTCT
>JAGXHD010000232.1 GCA_024636395.1 Sulfitobacter sp. | reverse complement strand
TTGTAGTCCAGCGCACGGTCCAGCGGCTGCGCCGTCAGCACCGACACGAGCGCGCCTTCGTCAAAAAACTGTTGTGCGGACACGCGGCGCTTCCTTGGCTGTTGTCTGGTTGAGGGGTTTCAGCATCGCAGATCATACGCTAAAGCAAAGGCGATATAACCGCTCGCGCGCTCGCCAACCAGATAGGACACGATATGAAGTTTTTTGTAGACACCGCCGAGATCAAGGACATCGCAGAGCTCAACGATCTGGGCATGGTGGACGGGGTCACGACCAACCCCTCGCTGATCCTCAAATCAGGCCGCGACATCATGGAAGTCACCAAGGAGATATGCGGTATCGTCTCCGGTCCCGTCTCTGCCGAAGTGGTCGCTATGGAAGCCGATGCGATGATCGCCGAGGGCCGCAAACTGGCCGAGATCGCCGACAATATCACCGTGAAACTGCCGCTGACATGGGACGGGCTTAAAGCCTGCAAGGTCCTGTCGGGCGAGGGAAAAATGGTCAACGTGACCCTGTGCTTCTCGGCCAATCAGGCGCTTCTGGCGGCCAAGGCCGGGGCCACATTCATCTCGCCCTTCATCGGGCGGCTCGACGACATCGACCTCGACGGCATGGACCTCATCGAGGACATCCGAACCATCTATGACAACTACGGTTTCGAGACTCAGATCCTCGCGGCTTCCATCCGCACCGTCGGCCATGTCCGCGAATGTGCCCTGGTAGGTGCCGATGTGATGACAGCGCCTCCAGAGGTGATCCGCAAGCTGGCGACGCATCCGCTCACGGACAGTGGGCTGGAGCAGTTCATGAAGGATTGGGCCAAGACCGGCCAGAACATCCTGTAAACCCTCGAAAACATGGGGAGCGGGGCAGATACCCGCTCCCGCCACGGCATTTTTGGCACGCTTGCTCGAATTGACCGTAAAAAGAGCAGAAAATCCGAAACTCTCGTGCTATGAGAGACCAAATAATGATGAGAGCAGCATGAGCAGCAGCCCAAAAATAGAAGACGCCGTGCGCGAGGCGATCATTTCGCAACCCGATGTAATTCTGGATGATACAGACGTCATGCAGGCCCTGATCGCGGCCAACGAAAAGGCGATGGGCGGTAACATCGTCGATCTGCGCGGCATCGCGATGGAGCGGCTGGAAACGCGGCTCGACCGCCTCGAGGACACCCACCGCAGCGTGATCGCGGCGGCCTACGAAAACCTCGCAGGCACCAACCAGATCCACCGCGCCATCCTGCGGATGCTCGATCCGGTCGAGTTCGAGACCTTCCTGCGCGATCTGGGCGGCGAGGTGGCCGAGATCCTGCGCGTGGATGCGGCGAAACTTGTTCTCGAATCGGTGCAGAATGATAACGATCCAGCCGTACAGCGCCTCGGCGATGTGCTCAGCGTGGCGGAGCCCGGATTTATCGACCGCTACCTGACGCAGGAACGCGGCGGCACGGTGCGGCAGGTGACATTGCGCTCGGTGCAGGATGCCTCCGAGCAGATTTACGGCCCCAATGCCGAATGGATCCGCTCCGAAGCCTGCCTCAAGCTCGATTTCGGTGCAGGTCGCCTGCCCGGCATGCTGGTGCTGGGCGCGGAGGATCCGCATATGTTCGGCGCGCAGCAAGGCACCGATTTGCTGGTATTTTTCACCGGCGTTTTCGAGCGGACCATGCGCCGCTGGCTGTCTTGAGCGAAGCCCCGGATACGCTCGCCATCTCTCCCGCCGCGCGGGACGCACTCCAGACGTGGCTGGAGCATCAGCGCGCCCTAAAAGGGGCCGCTGACAACACGCTGACCGCTTACCGGGGCGATGTGACGGAATTTCTGGCCTTCATCAGTGTGCATCACGGCGGCACCAGCGGCCTCGGCACGCTCGCCAAAATCACCGTGAGTGATATGCGGGCGTGGATGGCGCGCACACGGTCCGCCGACGTAGGCCCCCGCAGCCTCGCCCGCAAGCTCTCGGCGGTCAAAGCATTCTACCGCTGGCTGGCGGAGCGCGAGGGGTTCGAGCCTACGGCGGTGTTGTCGACCCGCTCTCCGAAATTTACCAGAAAGCTGCCTCGTCCACTCGCCATCGACGCTGCACGCGAATTGATCGACTGTGTCGAGACGCAGGCCCGCCAACCTTGGGTCGCGGCCCGTGATGTGGCCGTGCTGACGCTTCTTTGGGGCTGCGGCTTGCGGATCTCGGAAGCGCTGGCGCTCACGGGTGCCGACGCGCCGCTGCCGCAGGTTCTGCGTATTCTTGGGAAGGGCGGCAAGGAACGCATAGTTCCTGTTTTGCCCGCCGCGCGCGACGCGGTCGAGGGCTATCTGCGCGCCTGCCCACATGGGCGCGAGGCCAAGGGGCCACTCTTCAGGGGAGTGCGCGGCGGCGCGCTGTCAGCGGGGGCGATCCAGAAAGTCATGGCCAGCGCCCGGATGCAGCTCGGCCTGCCCGCCAGCGCCACGCCCCACGCCATGCGCCACAGCTTTGCCACCCATCTGCTGGACGCGGGCGGCGATCTGCGCGCCATTCAGGAACTGCTCGGCCATGCGTCCCTTTCGACCACGCAGGCCTATACGGCCGTGGACACCCTGCGCCTGATGGAAGTCTACAACCGTGCGCACCCTCGGGCGTGACATTTTTTTCATTTGCGCCCAAACCCCTGATTTGCGACACATCCCTATGACCGCACAAACCAAAGCCCTCGCCGTTCATCTTCTCACCGGGACAGGCGCCGTCTTTGCCATGCTGGCGATGCTCGCCGCTGTGGACGCACGCTATGACATGATGTTTCTGTGGCTGGTCGTCGCTTTTTTCGTCGACGGGATCGACGGGCCGCTGGCGCGCAAATACGATGTGAAAACCAATGCGCCGGAATTTGATGGTGTGCTGCTCGATCTAATCATCGACTATCTCACGTACGTTTTCATCCCCGCCTTTGCGCTTTTTAAATCTGGCCTGATGGACGGTTGGAGTGGCTGGCTCATGATCATCATCGTGACCTTTGCCAGCGCCATGTATTTCGCTGATACCCGCATGAAAACCAAGGATAATTCATTCTCCGGCTTTCCCGGATGCTGGAACATGCTGGTGCTTGTGATATTCGCGCTTCATATTCCGTGGTACATCAGTCTGGTGCTGGTGACGTTTCTGGCAATCACGATGTTCATCCCGCTCAAGTTCGTACATCCCGTGCGCACGGAGCGGTGGCGCATCGTCACATTGCCCATGGCGCTTGCCTGGACCTTCTTTGCGGGCTGGGCCGCTTGGGTGAATTTCCATCCCGACAGCTGGGCGCAGTGGGGGCTGGTGGTCACCTCGATCTATCTGCTGTTTGCGGGGATCGCACAGCAGATCCTCTACGATGGTCGGGATATCTAGATCAGGAAACTACCCGCGCCTTCATGGCGCAAAAGCGCGACCTTCGTTGTGACGCCGCCCGCGCCCGAAAACCCGGTGAGGCCCCTGGCGCCCATCACGCGGTGGCAGGGAATGATCACCGGAATGGGATTGCCGCCACAGGCCTGACCCACCGCTTGCGCGGGAACGCCCAGTTGATTGGCGATATCGCCGTAGGTGCAGGTATCCCCGAAGCGGATGGCGGACATGGCCGCACAGACGGCGCGCTGGAAATCCGTGCCTTTGACCTTCAGTGGCAAATCGAAAGTGTCCAGCCTGCCCGCATCATAAGCCGCCAACTGCCGGTGCGCCTCCCCGAGGACATCGGAATCTTGCTCGACCGGCGCGCGGCCCCAGCGCAGGGCCGTGATGTGACCGTCCTCCTCGACAAGGATCAGATCACCGAATTGCGTGGGAACAGTGCGCGTTTTCATCACCAGACTATGGCGACAGAGCAGCGCAGGTTCAATCCGGATGATGCGGAATGGAAAATGGGGCAGACGCGTGCCTGCCCCTTATCATCGCTTAAAGGGCGGCCTCACAGCGGCCGCAAACACCCTCATGGCTGTGCGTACCGACATCCGGCAGCACCTTCCAGCAGCGCGCGCATTTCTCGCCATCCGCTTTGCCGAACGTGACACCGACACCGGGTACGTCAGCGTTACGGAATGCTTCCTCGGGCGCGTCGCCCGCGACGATTGTGATCTGGCTGGTGATGCACAGATCCGCGAATGTCTCGGGATCACTGATCACAGCGGCGAGTTCCGCACTAAGGTACACGGTAGGTGCCGCCTCCAGCGAGGAGCCGATGACTTTGGCGGTCCGCTGTTCCTCCAGCGCGCCTGTCACCACACGGCGCACCGCGCGTACAGTCTCGGCGCGTTTGGCCAGCACGTCGTCGCGCCAGTCGGCGGGCGTTGCGGGGAAATCCACCAGATGCACCGATGTCTCTGGCCCGTGCCGCTCGAGCCAGACCTCCTCCATCGTGAAAGGCAGGATCGGCGCCAGCCATGTGGTCAGGCGCGCGTAGAGGTGATCGAGCACAGTAAGGGCGGCGAGACGGCGTGTCGTATCGCCATCGCAATAGAGCGCATCCTTGCGGATATCGAAGTAGAAAGACGACAGATCCAGCGTGGCGAAATCAAAGATCGCGCGGAACACGCCCTGAAAATCGAACCGCGCGTAGCCCGCGCGCACCACACCGTCGAGCACTGCCAGCTTGTGCAGCATCAGCTGCTCCAGCTCGGGCATATCGTCTCGCGCGACTGCCTTGGACGCGTCGAAATCTGGCAGCGATCCCAGCATATAGCGCATTGTGTTGCGCAGACGGCGGTAGCTGTCGGCGGTGCCTTTCAGGATCTCGTCACCGATACGCTGGTCGTTTGTATAATCGGTCTGCGCCACCCAGAGGCGCAGGATATCGGCGCCGTACTGGTCGATGATCTTTTGCGGCACAATGGTGTTGCCGATGGATTTGGACATCTTCATGCCCTTCGCATCGAGCGTGAACCCGTGTGTAACGACGTTGCGGTAGGGCGCGTGGCCTGTCGTTCCCACTGATTGGAGCAGCGACGAATGGAACCATCCACGGTGCTGGTCGGTCCCCTCCATATAGACATCGGCGATGCCATCCTCCGAGCCATCCTCGCGGTCGCGCAGCGTGAAGGCGTGCGTGGAGCCGGAGTCGAACCAAACGTCGAGAATATCCATGACCTGAGTGTAGTCGTCAGGCTCGACGATCCCTTCGAGGAAGCGCTGCTTTGCGCCCTCGGCATACCACGCATCAGCGCCCTCTTCTTCAAAAGCGGAGGTGATGCGGCGGTTGACCTGCGGGTTGCGCAGCAAGAAATCTGCATCCGTGGGCAGGGCGCCTTTTTTGGTAAAGCAGGTCAGCGGTACGCCCCACGCGCGCTGGCGCGACAGCACCCAGTCGGGGCGCGCCTCCATCATAGCGTAAAGGCGGTTACGGCCCGATTTTGGTGTCCAGTTTACGTTGTCGATCTCGGTCAGGGCGCGTTCGCGGATGGTCTTGCCGAACTGATCCTGTCCGTCGCCCACTGGTTTGTCGATGGCGGCGAACCACTGCGGCGTGTTGCGGTAGATCACGGGCGCCTTGGAACGCCAGCTGTGCGGATAGCTGTGCTTGATCTTGCCACGCGCAAGCAGTCCACCGACCTCAACCAGCTTGTCGATAACGGCGGCGTTGGCGTTGCCCTCCTTACCGTTGGGCTTGAGGATCGCCTTGCCGCCGAAAAACGGCAGATCGTCACGGTAGCGGCCATCGGGCATTACGTTGTAGGTGATCACCTGCTCCAGCATCCCCAGCTCGCGGTAAAGGTCGTATTCCTCCAGACCATGCGAGGGCGCGCAGTGCACGAAACCCGTGCCTTCGGTATCGGTGACGAATTCCGCGGCGCGAAAATCGCGCAGGTCGTCCCATTCGCCGTTGCCACCCTCGGCTCCGGCCAGCGGGTGCTTGAGGCTGATACCTTCCAGCTCGTCATTGGTCACATCGCGGACGCGGGTCCAGTGCCCCTCTTCCAGACGCGCGCGGCTCAGAACGTCCGCTGCCAGATTGTCAGCCAGCAAATAGCGATCCCCGACCGAGACCCAGCATTCCTCGGGGGTGCCTGTGATCTCGTAGAGGCCGTAAGAGATACCTTTGCCGTATACGACTGCTTTGTTGGACGGCATCGTCCAAGGTGTTGTCGTCCAGATCACCACCTTTGCGCCTTCCAGACCAGCCGCCAGAACGCGCTGGTTGTTGCCGTCATAATCGCCCGCTTCGTCTAGCGGCATTTCCAAAGCACTGCTTTGCACGACATCGAACTTCACCCAGACGGTAAAGCTCTCCTTGTCGTGGTACTCCACCTCCGCTTCGGCCAGCGCCGTCTGCTCGACGGGCGACCACATCACGGGTTTGGAGCCTTGGTACAACGTCCCCGTCATCAGGAACTTCATGAATTCCTCCGCGATCACGCGCTCGGCGTGGAAATCCATCGTGAGATACGGGTTTTCCCAGTTGCCGGTGATGCCCAGCCGCTTGAACTCCTCGCGCTGGATATCGACCCAGCCCGCCGCAAACTCGCGGCATTCGCCCCGAAATTCGTTGATCGGAACCTGATCTTTGTCGCGACCCTTCTGGCGGTATTGCTCCTCGATCTTCCATTCGATGGGCAACCCGTGGCAATCCCAGCCGGGGATATAGCGCGCGTCGCGGCCCATCATCTGGTGGCTGCGCACGATCATGTCCTTGATCGTCTTGTTGAGCGCGTGGCCGATGTGCAGATGGCCATTGGCGTAAGGGGGCCCATCGTGCAGCGTGAAGGGCTCGCGCGTCTCGCCTTTAGCTTTCTCGCGCAGGCGGTTGTAGATCCCGAGCTCCTCCCAGCGGGCCAGCCACTCGGGCTCGCGCTTGGGCAGGCCCGCGCGCATCGGAAAATCGGTGCGCGGCAGGTTCAGGGTGGATTTATAGTCGAGTTTATCGGGGGTCTCGGCGCACATGGGAGGCGTCCTCTATCGGTCGGAAGTGTCAGGAATGGGGGCGGTGCGAGCGGCTCAAACACCTTTGCCCGGCGACTCAGGTCAGCTTGAGCGCCGGGGACGTAATTCGCTGTATGATCAGATGTACTGTCATGTTGTGCAGGCTTATAGGCGCCTGCTCCGAGCGGGGCAAGCGCGTCTTGGCCTCACGTCGGGAGCAGCGGCGGTGGGGTGGTATCCTGCGCACCGTCGCGGGCCTGCGCCCAGCGGTTGAGCCATGCGAGCGCCGCCAGCGCCAACCCGAGGACCAGCAGCGAGAACACCCGTGTCAGCCCGTCCAGATCCGTAACGTCGATCGCGAACACCTTGGCCACCGCCAGCCCGATCACCACCAGCCCCGCCTTGCGCAGCGGTGCGGACCGGCGCGCGAGTGACTGGTAGAAGAGCAGCGCGCCAAGCCCCAGCAGCACGACCGTATAGGTATATTGCTCGGGCTGGGAAATACCGCGCGCCAGCGACATCGCATCGTCGCCCTGCCAGAAATGCCGAATTACGGTGAACGCCCAGAATACCGCGAGTGCGCCACCTGCTCCGCCCATGGCAAGCCGCAAACGCGTGTCGATGCCGCCGAGCCGCCACCCACCCACAACCAAAACCAGTGCAGGCAGCAGATAAGCCGCCGCCAGCGTATTGACGAGGACCGGACCATAGACATGATTGGATACACCCTCCGACAGCAGCGGGTTCACGGCCGTCAGCGCTCCGATCAGCACGCCGCCACCGAAGAGCGCGAACACCGCCGCAAGCGCCCAGCGCACCTTGTTGAGCAGGCCTTCCAGCTTGCCGGAGGTCCGCTGTATCTGTGCCAGCGCCAGCCCCAGCCAGATCGCAGCGTTGAGCCCGAGGCTCCAGTGCGCTTCCACATACCCCTCGCCCACCTCACGCTCGATCCAGCGCAGGATGAGCAGGCTGAGCGTGAGCCCGGCCATAGACCAAGCAGCCGAATCCAGCATCACTTTTGCCGTCTCCCTCTCAAGCGGACGCAGCAGCCACAGCGCAGCGACGAACGCCGCCAATGTACCACCGTAGCCCAGCAGGACACCCGACAGCGGTCCCGTCGCGCCGTACTCCAGCCCCGGATCCACCACCAGACGGAAGCCGAGCGTGAGCACCCCGGCGGCGATGACCCAGCCCAGCGGTTTTAGGTTCCAGACACGGTCGAGCGCGGCGGCAGCGACGACCGTCACGGCCAGCGCCACGGTGAGCGCGACAGAGCTGAGCACGATCACGAAGGCAAACGCCAAGCAGGCCAGTGCCGACATGACGGCGAAACTCACGCGCAGGCGCATCACCCCGTCGCGCCGCGCCAGACGCTCTGCAAAGAGGACCATCAGCACGGCCAGTCCCGCCGCATGCAGGGCCCAGGGATAGCTGCCGATCACGGCGGCGGGCTGCCACGACATCTCGAGCACGATCGCCATCGCAGGCGCGAACACAGCCGCGACCGCGGCCCAAATCACACCGAACTGCCCGCCCCGTAGCGCACGCCACAGCGCAAACGCGGAGATCACCACCCCGAGCCCCACCAGCATCGTGATCACCCATGGAAAGGCGGCCTCGGGATTTTCCGCATAGGTCTGCGTAAATGTGCGGTACGTCACACGACCATTCTCGGCCTGGGCAAAGACCGACAACAGCAGGGCCAGTGGCGGAACCAGTGCCGCATCCTGCAAAGCAGGCGCAGGGCCTGACCAGCTGATCAGCAGAAGGCCCAGTACAGCAAGCAGCCCGACACTGAGCCAGATCTCGCCCGCGCCCGGTTTCCACATGACCAGCAGGATCGCACAGCTTGCTGCGACACTGGCGAAGGCCATCAAGGTGGGAAACGCAGGCCAGGCCATGCCGCGCGCACGCGCGCCCGGTGTGAGCCGCCCCAGCACACCGAGCAGCGCGGGCGGCCCGGCGTGATCGGGCATCAGGCTGCGCGCGGGGATGATGATCGCCAGCAGCGGCAACAGGGCGAAATAGAGCTGTCCCGTCCAGAGCACGTTGCCACCGCCGCGGAGCGTCACGGCAAAGCCCATCAGGTACGCCAGCACTAGAGTGAGCGCCGAAATCCATCCCCAACGCCGCAGCGTATCCACGCCAAGGCCAAGCGCTGCGAAAACGGTGAAATAGCCAAAAAGCGGGCTTGCATCAGTCGTGGAGCTGCCGAGCACTAGCGGCGCGCCATACGCACCGATCACCCCCACCGCCACCAGCAGCGGCCCGTGCATCCAGCCCAGCAACACCGCGATCAGCGCGACCGCAACCATCCCGACCATGGAGGCCCCGCCTCCGATCAGATCGTAGAGCATCCGCGCCGACAGGATCGCCCCGAAGAGCGTGACGACGCCTGCGCCGGAAAAGACCGACGGCAGATAGGCTGTAGCCGCCTGCGCCCCGTCTCCGAACCGTCGACGGATATACTCGCCCACGCCGATCAATCCGGCACCGAATGCCAAAGCGGCAGCCACCCGCGCCCGCGGCGGCAGCAGGCCGTTTTCCATGCCATATTGCACCAGAAAGATCCCTGCCAATGCCAGCGAGGCGGCAGAGACCGCATAAAACCAGTTTTGCTGGAGCCACGGCCCCAGATCGTCGAGGGCCTGCGCAACGGGCGATGGCGGGGGCGGCGCAAGCTGCGGGACAGGTGCGCGCAAGGGCGGTGGGGTTGCCTTGGCGGCAGCGGCAGGACGCTGCATATCCGGCGTGGCGGCTGATGCCTCTGTTTGCCGCTCGGTGGCGGCATCGGTTGCGGCTGGTATCAAAGTTTGGGGCGCTGGAGGGCGCGCGTCCGCATCAGCGGTGCGGGCCGTAAGCTCCGCGATCACGCGCTCGGCCTCCTCCAACCGCCGCCGCAGCCTGGATTGTCCGATCATCAGCGCCACCAGCGCAGTCGGGATCGCCAACACCACAAGTGCTACCAGAACAACAATACCGTCCATCTACGCAAACTCCTGACCGCATCTTGGATTGCCGCACCCTACTCAAGGGACAGGGCAGTCCAAAGTAAGGAAAACCTTAATTTTCCGATCCGGCCTTGCCGAACAGGCCCCCAAGGCTCGATTTGATGATCTCGCGGGCCTTGGGCCGGGCCTTGGCCGCGAAGGGCATCGGACGGCAGACCTCCATCGCGGCGACGCCCACGCGCGCGGTCAGCGCACCGTTGACCAGCCCCTCGCCAAACCGGCGGCTCAGCTTTCCCAGCAAGGAGCCGCCCAAAATAGGCTCCAGCATATCATCGCCCACGGCGACAGCACCTGTGGCGACCAGATGCGACAGCACTGCGCGGGTGAGCCGCCAGCTGCCAAAAAATCCCGAGCGCCCGCCGTAGATCTCGGCGATCCGGCGGATCATCCGCAGATTTGACGTGAGCGCCGCGAACACATCCGCCAGCGCGATCGGCACCAGAGCCGTCACCGTCGCCACCTGCCGCGCCGCTGCCTCGACCTCGCGCAGGGCCATGGCGTCGAGGGGGGCGAGGAGCGAAT
>JAGXHD010000231.1 GCA_024636395.1 Sulfitobacter sp. | reverse complement strand
TTGATGGCCTCGCTGGTGCGCCCCTTGGCGCGCTCCTCGAGATAGCGCCCGAGCAGGATGAGCGTGACGATGACGGCGGCGGCCTCGAAATAAACCACCTGCGTCCCGTCCGGCAGCAAGCCCGGCGCAAACAGTGCTACGGTGGAAAACCCCCAGGCGGCTGAGGCGCCAAGCGCCACGAGAGTGTTCATATCGGGCGCCCCTTTGAAAAGCGCAGGCACGCCCTTTAGGAAGAACTGTCGCCCGGGCCAGACGAGAACAGCGGTCGTGAATACGAACTGGATCCCCCAGCTGAGCCCCATACCCAGGGTCTGCATGATAAATGCATGCAGCGCAGGAATGAGGTGGGAACCCATTTCAAGCACGAAAACCGGCAAGGTCAGGCAGGCCGCGAACAACGACATGTTTTTGAGATGTGCGGCGTCGAGTGCCTTGCGCTGCGCAACGGCATCGCTGTTTGCACCATCCCCAATCAGCCGCGCGGGATACCCCTCACGCGTGGCGGCCTGCGCAATCGTTGCTGCATGGGCAGATACGGAAACCACTGTGACTTCCTCGCTCGCCAGATTGACCGAAGCCGACACAACACCGGGCACTGCTACAAGCGCGCGCTCCACCCGCCCCACGCAGGAGGCGCAAGACATATTCTCTACCGAGAAGCGAAGTGTCTCCAGCTGCGCTGGATATCCGGCAGAATCAAGTGCTGCCACGACAGATCCGATGGTCGTCTCATCATCAGAGGAGACTGTGGCCGTTTGTGTCGCAAGGTTCACCTTCGCGGACTGTACGCCCGGCACGGCAAGCAGTGCCTTTTCAACCCGCCCAACACAGGAACCGCAATTCATGTTTTGGACGCTGAAGGTTGTGGATAGGTCACGGCTCATGAGAATGCTCCTGCTCTTGGCTGGTCCATAGATAGGGCTTCCAGTCGCTGGAGGGTCAAGGGCAAAACCGGATTTTATTCGTTGAAAGCCCGGATGATAAGATTCACAGGAAACAGCGCGAGCCGCTCTAGGACGATCAGCCCCCTTCCCGCTCTGCCCATCCTGCAAAAATACGCTCCAGAAAGATCACAGCATAATACAAAACGATGCCCAGAAACGCGAGCGCGATCAGGACCGCGAACATCAGCGGGTAATCTCCGTTTGTCTCGCCGGATTTGAACAATGCGCCGAGGCCGCGCCCGTGCGGGCTCACGATCTCGACGAGATTGGTCCCGATGAACGCCAGCGTCGCCGAGACCTTGAGCGCGCCGAAGAACTCCGGCAGCGTTTTGGGCAGGGCGATCTTGCGGAAGATCGTGAAGCGCGAAGCGCCAAGCGCGCGCAGGATATCGCGGTATTCCGGTTCCAGCGTCGACAGGCCAATGCCCACCGACACGGCGATGGGAAAAAACGAGATCATGAAGGCCATGAGGACGGTGTTGAAATCATGTTGCCCGATGAAGATGAGCGAGATCACCGGCACAAGCGTGGCTTTTGGGATCGCGTTGAACCCGATGAGCAGAGGATAGAGAGCATCGCGCGCGAGCCGGGAAAAGCCGATGATCATGCCGATGAGCGTGCCGAAAACTACCGCCAGCATCAGCCCGGCCACCGTCCGCCACAGCGTCTGCCAGCCCATGGTGAAAAACAGCTCGCGGTATTTCCAGAACGCAGGCGGCAGATCGGAGGGCGACGCCATCTTGTAGTTGGGCCAGCCGTTGGCCCAGACCAGAAGTTCCCAGAGCCCCAGAAAAACGCAGACGGCGAGCACGGGTGTGGCGATCTTGCCCAGCATCAGTGATCCTTCCCACCGCGCCCCTGGGCGATCTTGATCTGGTCGCGCAGGGTGTGCAACATCCCGGCCGCCTGCGGCGTAAACAGCACGTCGAGGGTCCGGTCCTCCGGTAAATCCACGTCCATGACGTATTGCGTGCGCGCCGGACGCCCCGACAGAACGATGACCTGATCGCCCAGAAAAACACTCTCGCGCAGGTCATGGGTGATCAGCACGGCAGTGAATGGCTCGGCGCGGCGCAGATCGCGCATCGTCTGCCACAGATCCTCGCGCGTGAACGCATCGAGCGCGCCGAACGGCTCGTCGAGGATCAGCACTTCGGGCTTGTGCACCAGCGAGCGGCAGAGCGACGCGCGCTGGCGCATCCCGCCCGAAAGCTCCGAGGGGCGCTTGTTCTCGAAGCCCACAAGCCCCACCATCTCCAGCAACTCCATCGCACGGGCAACTCGCCGGGCGCGCGGCATTTTCGGCGCGACGATTTCGAGCGGCAGGATCACGTTTTCCAGAATGCTCCGCCACTCAAGCAGGACGGGGTTCTGAAACGCCATGCCCACCGTCTTGCGCGGCGCCGTAACCCGCTCGCCGTGCAGCCAGACCTCGCCTGTGTCGGGCTTCATCAGACCCGCGACCAGCTTTGTGAGTGTGGATTTCCCACAACCCGACGGACCTACGACCGCAGCGAAAGTCCCTTCGGGGACAGCGACCTCCAACCCGTCAAGCACCGGCAGCAAGCCGCCCTTGGTCTTGTAGGCATGGCTCACGCCGGTGATTTCGATGAGGTTTATTATGATCGATCTTTCATTAGTCCGGGCCGCTCCGGACTTGGGCGCGGCCCTGAGCGCACGTTACTTCAACATCAGGCTGCCATCCGTGGGCAGATAGCCGGGGTCAAAGTACAGTGCGGCGTCGGGCTCCGTCTGGAACTCGTAGACCGACCTGGTCTGCTCGATCGCACTTGCCATACGGGCCTCGTCGATACCGCCCATGCCATTGGCCATCACGAAGTCGGTCAGCACGTTGTCGTCGATAGACATCTGCAACCGCTCCGTCTCGAGCGCAGCATCGGCGGCGGGGTTGCGCTCCATCAGCGCGGTGATAGCTGCATCGGGGGTCGCGATTGCATCCTTCCAGCCCATGGCGACCGCATGCAGGAAGCCGGTGACCAGCTCGGGATTAGCCGAAGCGAAATCGGTGTTCACGATGATTGCATTGCCGTAAAGGTCCACGCCGTAATCGGCCATCAGCAGGACCGAGATATCCTCTGCGGGAACGCCGAGGCGCTTGAGGTTGAGCGTGGAGGAGAACGAAAAGCCTGTTATCGCGGCGACATTGCCTTCTGCAAGCATCGGCTCCCGCACCGGAAAGCCAACAGGCTCGACCGTGATGGTGGAGATATCGATATCATTCTGCGCGGCAAATATAGGGAACTGCGCCCAGGCCCCATCGGGCGGCGGTGCCCCCAGTGTCTTGCCCGCCAGATCACCCGGACCCTCCACGCCGAGAGAGCGGCGCCCGACCACAGCAAAAGGAGGCTTGTCGTAAATCATCATCACGGCGGTCACAGGCGCGCCGGGGTTCTGGTCAAGAAAGCGCATCAGCGAGTTGATGTCCGCAAAACCCACCGGAAAGGCACCGGTCGCCACTTTGGGGATCGCATCGAGCGAGCCTGCACCTTCGCTGATCGTCACGGTAAGACCCGCGTCCGCGAAATAGCCTGCATCGAGCGCGTGGAAATAGGGCGCGGCGGGCCCTTCGAACTTCCAGTCCAGTGCAAAAGGCATCTCGGTCTGAGCGAACGCAGGAGATGAGAACAGTGTTGCGGCAGCGGCAAGCAGCGTCTTGTAATGGATCATGGAAAGCCCCCCAAATATGTTTAGCACGGTCCGGATACCAGACACCCGTTGCCCGCAAAAGACGGGATCGGCGCCGCCAAATTCTTCCGCCTCTGCGCCGAAATTTGTGCCTAAATTTTAGTCGTATCGGATCGAGATGCCCGCAAATCGAACAAATCCAAAACGGCACCCCGGCCGCACAGCGCTGCCCTGCGCAACGGCCGGGTCACTGCACACAATATCCAGAGCCCGCGCGCTCTTTGTGCCGCAAAATCAAGCATATCGCACCAGGTTCTTAAAAACATATGCTGCACAATCGCCCCGGCGGCACGAGATCTCGCGCCGCGCCGGAGCGCGTGCTAGCATTTTCAAACATGACCAAACATGCAAAGAAGCCTCCATGACAGATTCCGCGCACGCCATCCGCCCCAAGCTCTCATCGCTTCTCAGACAGATCTACCCCGAGCGCGATGCGAATATCCTAAGCGGCAAGGTAATCGAGGCGTTCTGGCCCGAAGGGGCGGCGCAGCGCAGGCGCGGGCGGATTCCCGGCAATACGCTATGGTCGCAGAAAGATGCACTGCTCATTACCTACGGAAATTCGATCATTGACGGCGCCCACAAACCGCTCGATCTGCTGTCGGATTTCTTGGAGACCTATCTGGACGGAACGCTCAACGCCGTCCACATCCTGCCGTTCTTCCCTTATACTTCGGATGATGGCTTCGCGGTATCGGATTTCCGCGCGGTCAATCCTCAACTCGGCGACTGGCCTGACATCAACCGCATCGCCGCCAGATTTACCCTGATGTCCGATCTGGTCCTCAACCACGTATCTAGCCAGGGGAACTGGTTCACCGCCTACCGGCAGGGCCAGCCGCCCTACGACCGCTTCTTTTTCGAGGCCTCGCCCGAGGACGATCTGGGCGACGTGGTCCGCCCCCGTACCACGCCACTGCTGCGCGAAGTCGAGACCAGCGCGGGGCCAAAGTATGTTTGGTGCACCTTCAGCCACGACCAGATCGATCTGGATTTCCGCAATCCAGAAGTCTTGCTGGAGTTTTTGCGAATCATCCGCCTGCATGTGGACAATGGCGTTCAGATCATCCGACTGGATGCGGTCGCGTTCTTGTGGAAGGAAATCGGCTCGCCCTCGATCCATCTGCCGCAGACCCATGCCGTGATCAAACTGATGCGCCTGCTGTGCGATTATGCGGCAGAAACGATTATCCTGCTCACCGAGACGAACGTGCCGAAAGCCGAAAACCTGAGCTATTTCGGGCGCGGTGACGAGGCACACGCGATTTACAACTTTCCTCTGCCGCCGCTGATCCTGCACGCGTTGATGTCAGGCAACGCGGAGCACCTGCGCCGCTGGCAACGCGGGATGCCCCCTGCCCCGATGGGCTGCGCCTATCTCAATTTCACCGCCAGCCACGATGGCATCGGGATGCGGCCCGCCGAGGGGCTGTTGTCGGAGGACGAGAAGCAACAGGTCATCGAGACGGTCAAAAAGGTAGGGGGGCTGGTCTCCATGCGCACGCTGCCCGGTGGCGGCGAGAGTCCCTACGAGCTCAACACGACCTTTTACGATGCGATGTCGCGCACGTTTAAGGGCGAGGACGCGCATCATCACGCGCGGTTCATATGTTCGCAGACCATCGTGATGTCGCTGGAGGGGATCCCAGCCTTCTACATTCACGCGATGCTGGCGACACCGAACGATTTGCACAGCGTCGAGCACCGCGGCATGAATCGTGCTATCAACCGCCACCGCTGGGACTACCCTGCACTGCGCACCCTGCTCGACGATCCATCCACCCCGCAGGCCCGCGTGATGGGCGATCTGTCCGCGCGGCTCAGGATCCGGCGCAAGCAAGCGGCATTTCATCCCAACGCGACCCAATTCACGGTCAATCTCGGCGATGACCGCATCTTTGGCATCTGGCGTCAAAGCCTCGACCGGCGGCAATCCATATTTGCCCTGCACAACGTGAGCGACAGCGCGGTGGACGTGCCCGCCGTAGCGCTCAACCTGATCGAGGATCAGGACTGGACCGATCTGCTGAGCGGCACTCCCATCGATGCCACCGCGTCCCACATCACGGTCGCCCCCTACCAGTGCATGTGGATCACCAATCGGACTTAGGAATAGTCCGCCTCGTCGGCTGCGGCAGCGGCGTGCAAGGCCTTCAGAAACTCCGGATCGGCGGAATGGACCCGGTTCCAAGTCGGGATGAAAGGCGTCTCATTTGGGTTATCTAGGAAAAACTGCCCGGCCCGCATGATGTTTTCGGCAAAAAGCTCGATCCCGCGCTCTTCCTTGTGCCGGTCAATGGCGAGCCCGTTCATCTTGGCATCGCAGTAATAGGATTCGAGTATGTCCAGCGCGCAGCGGTAATACGTCGCCTTGAGCGTGCGAAAGACGTTGGGCGTGAACACGGTGCCATCGGCGGCGAGCTTGCGGAAAATGGCCTTGCAGATATCGGTCGACATCCGGCTGAGCCCGGCGCTGGCATCATCCTCGCTTAGATCCTGATGCTTGTGATCGTATTGATCAGCAATTTCCACCTGACAGACCGCGCCGGGCGCAAGATTGCGCCATGCCTCCGACAGGATACCGATCTCCAGCCCCCAATCGGACGGGATGCGCAGATCGGGCAGCATCGCGGTGCGCATGGCGAATTCACCCGACAGCGGATAGCGGAAACTGCGCAGATAATCGATATAGTCGCGGTCACCAACGACTTTCTTGAGCGCGATCAGAAGCGGGCTGACCAGCAGGCGCGAGACGCGGCCATTCAGTTTGTTCTGACCCACGCGCGCGTAATAGCCTTTTGCGACCTGATAGGGAAAACTCGTGTTGGCCACCGGATAGATCAGCCGCGCCAGAAGCTCGTTGGTGTAGGTCACGATATCGCAATCGTGGATCGCCATGACCGCGCTGTCCTCGCAGGCGATCAGATAGCCCATCGCGGTCCAGACATTCTTGCCCTTTCCGGGCTCCGAGGGTGCGAGGCCCATCTCCACCAGACGCGCCTCGAGCGCCAGCATCCGCGGGCTGTCGTTCCAGATCACGATGTGGTTCTGGTCCAGCCCTTTGAAAAACTCTTTTGCATGGCGGTACTGCGTCTCGTCCGCACGGTCGAGGCCGATGATGATGCGGTGCAGATAAGGCACCTTTGCCAACTCGCCTAGGATCCGCGGCATCGCATCCGTCTCCAGCTCTGAATAGAGACAGGGCAGGATCAGCGACATCTTCCGGCTTTGGGAGAATATCTCGAGCTCGTACGTCATCTCGGCCACGGTGCGCGTGCGCAGATTGTGCAGTGTGGTGATGTTTCCGTTTTGATGAAAATCAGCCATGACGTTTTATCCTAATCACAAATTGAGACGCTTTATCAGATCCAGCAGTGTGTCGTTCCAGCCGTCAGGCCCCGCGCGTGCGCTGCGCGTGATCCGGCCCGTAGTTTCACCGTCCAGCGGTGGGAGCGGGCTGCGCTGCGGATTGGCAATGACGATCCCGAAGTCTGCCGTCTCCAGCATCTCGACATCATTCGGCGCATCGCCCAAAGCTACGGTATGCCGCGGCGTGTAACGGGCGGTGATCTGCGCCATCCGGTCAGCCTTCGTTTGCCCAGTAGACAGCGTCAGAAAACGGCCCCCCTCGCGCGCGCTCAGCCCCTGATCCGCCAGCGCGGCAAGAAATGCCCCTTTCTCGCTTTCGGTTCCGGACCAGATACCCGGCTCAGAGAATGCGCGCTGTGCGGCAAGCGCCGCGGCGCCTGGCGCGAGCCCTGTGACGTCCGCGATCCGCGCCACATCCATATCACCAAATCCCATGAAATGGGCGCGCAGTTGTGCGGGCGTCCTGTCCAGCGCTGTGCGCAGTTTGCGGTATTCAGCGGGATCCACAGCCGCCTGTGCGTCCGGCTCCAGAAGGCCCGCACCGTTTTCGACAATCGCGGGAAAGCCGGCAAGGCCGGTCTGTTGGCGCAGCACTTCGATCTCGGGCGCGGTTTTGCTGCTCGCCATCACGATCCCGGCGCCGATGGCAATCAGGCGCTCGAGTGCGGGCCGCGCGGCTTCCCAGCTATAATCCGTGTGCGATAGGAACGTGCCGTCCAGATCGGTAAAAACAAGCAGGGGCATTGGTGAACTCATGCTGCAAAGTTTGCGCAGAATCCCTGTTCGGTGCAACCGCGATATCTACCCGGCACGTCCCCGATAGCATCTCTGCCTCATAATATTTTGAAGCCCAAGTGAGCAGCCAAAAAAGAGGCGGCGGACCAATTTGATCCGCCGCCCCGTCTGAGCCTCATCTCTCGCCTCCAAACCCTTAAGGTGAAAGGCTCAACTTAAGGTAGAATCCTCAGGCTGCATCGCTGCGTTTGAGCGTATATTCGGCCGTGATCATATCCGCCGCCTTCTCCCCGATCATGATCGAGGCGGCATTGGTGTTGCCGCTCACGATATCGGGCATCACGCTGGCGTCCGCCACGCGCAGACCGGCGATGCCTTTGACGCGCAATTCGGGATCGACCACATCGCCGATCCGGCAGGTGGAGCACAGGTGATACACCGTGACCGAATAATGCAACGCCATATTCTCCAACAGCGCATCGCTCGGCCGTTCGCCCTCCTTGTAGCCATGCTTTTTGGCCAGCGCACGCGGCACATTGAGCGGGCCGGGCTTCACATCGCCGGGCCAGTTTGCGGCAATATCGAGGCTCTTGCGCATCACGGCCACCATGACTTTGAGATCGTGCGGATCGGTGAAATAGTTCATCCGGATGATCGGTGCGTCCTTGGGATTGGCGCTCGCCAGTACAATTTCGCCCTTACTGTGCGGCAGCACGGGGTTGGCCAGCAGGATCATATTCTCCTGATCGGGTGCCAAGGTTTTGGCCGGGTCGTCGAAGAAAGCATCCAGATCAATGCGCAAGCGGTCGCCCAGAAGCCCCGCATCGTAGCCGCAGGGGACGTAGCCTATCTGCGCATCGTGGCTGTGCGCATCGCCCAGACCCGTCGAGAAAAAGGCAACCGCATCGTAGAGCGAGGAGGACACGAGGCTCTCACCGGTCTCCATCCATTGGCCCACACGGCGCTCCGCCTCCGCCTTGAGGCCCGCAAGCTCCGGCGACAGATTGGCATCGTCCGCCGGATCGGCGGGCAACGGTCCTGCGGGCGCGCGCAGCGCGTCAGGTCCGGCAGATACGCCCACTTCGGCGACCGGAATACCGATGCCTGCGGCAGGAAAGAACAGCGGGCAATGCAAGTGGTCCTTGAGGTTCTTACCCACCCCCGGAAGCTCGTGCAGACACTCGATATCGACTGCCTCGATCTCGCGCCGCGGCCCGATGCCCGACAGCATCAGGATCTGCGGGGAGCCCACGGCGCCCGCGCTCAGGATCACCTCCCGTGACGCCTCGATGGTATGGGTCGCGCCCTCCGCATCCCGATATTCGATGCCGGTCGCGGTCAGGCTCCCCGCCTCCCCCGACATCACCACACGCGTCACATGGGCGTGCGGGATGATGGTGAGGTTGCTGCGGCTTTCGGTTTCGCCCTGCAAAAACGCGCGGTAGGTGCTCGAACGCATGCCGTTGCGCGTGGTCGTCTGGAACAGCGAGGACACGCCCGCCGGGCCGCCCCGGTTGCGCCCGTTGTAATCGCCCTGTGGAATACCGGTGCTGTCCGCAGCCTTGACGAAATCGCGCGATGCCGAGATCACCGGCGAGCGGACGGAGACGCCCAGCGGGCCGCCCTTGCCGTGCGCTTCGCTGTCCACGGAGATCTCGTTGCTCGGCGTCAGATCCTCGCTCTTGATGAAATAGGGCAGCACATCACTATAGCTCCAGCCCGTGGCCCCCTGCGCCTCCCAATGATCGAAATCGCCCGGATGGCCGCGCACGTAGGCCATATAATTGAGCCCTGACGAGCCGCCCAGCATTTTACCGCGCGGCACGGGCATCAGATTATCGCGCAGCCCAAGCCCCGCGTTGCCCGGATCGGCGGTATACATCCAGTCGGTTTGTGGATCGAGCTGCAAGCCTGCCACTGCGGCGGGCATCATCTCGTGGTCTGGTGGCGGCCCTCCCGCCTCCACAAGTGCCACGCGGCAACCTGTGTCCTCGCTCAGACGCGTGGCGATCACCGCACCCGCCGATCCGCCGCCGACGATTATGAAATCATATGTATCCGACATAAATTCAACCCCTCCCAAGGTCAGCGCCCACACCCCACTCCCGCAGATGCGCGCGCCCTAAATCCGTATTCCACAATAGAAATACGCATGTGAACATCGTGCAACGGTTTTGGAACTACGACAACCTGCGAGTGTGCCGCAGTCTGCAGATTATAGCGACTTTCTGCCGAAAGGCCGTGGATCGCTGCGGCGCTCATGGGCGGCAAGCCCGCAAATCACGATGAGCCCTGCCCCCAGCACTTCGCGCAGGGACGCTGTTTCTCCGAAGAGAAAATAACCCGCCGTGAGCGCAAAAAGGATACGCACGTAAGGAAACGTGGCGAGCGCAGAAACCTCGCCGAAGCGGTAGGCCTCGACCGTGAACAGCATCCCGACCGTGCCCAGCGTTCCTGCAGCCGCCAGCAGCAGCGCATCGGATACCGTGAGCGCGGTCCACCCTGCCACTGCCCCCGGAAGCGTCCCGAGGGTCGCGACCAGCCCGATCCAGAACATGATCGTCGCGGTATGCTCGGTCCGGGCCAGCACGCGGTTCTGGAAAATCAGGATCGCAGCGGCAAACGCGGAGCCAAGCCCGAGCAGCACCCCCGGCGCGACCGTAAAATCGCTCACGCCGCTCGCAATCGCGACGCCGATGAAGCCTGCTATTGTAGTCACCGCGCGCTTTGCCCCGATCCGCTCGCCCAATATTGCGGGTGCCAAGGCGACCACGAAGAGCGAGGACGTGAAGGTAAGCGTAGAGGCCAGTCCCAGCTCGAGCGTCTGGAAACTGGCGTAATAGAGCCACCAGCACACAAGGCTCGTGACACCCCGCAAGACGAGCCTTGGCCACCGCGCAGAGTGGTATAGCGCGGGATTTCGCACCGCGATCCAGAGCGCCACGATGACGAGTTGGCTCAGCGCGCGGGCAAAGATGATGAGAGCAAATGGCACCTCCGGGCTGAGGTATCGCAGGACGGTCACATCAGCGGTAAAGATCCCAGCTGCGGCGATAAGCAGGGCCGCCCCGTAGGGATTGTTGGTCCGCGTCTCCGCCTGTATCACAGCCTTCACCTGCGTCGGTAGGGCGCGAAAGCCTCGGGCGCGATGTCGGCGATCTGGCGCAGGATCTGCGTCCATGCCGCTAGCCCGTCGGTGATCGACGACAGGCGGAAGAACTCATTGGGCGCATGAAAGTTCTCATCCGCGACTGCAAACGAAAACATCACCGTATCGATGCCCAATATCTGCTGCACGATCCCTGTGAGCGGCAGCGAGGCCCCTATGCGGACCTTGAGCGGCACCTGACCGCTTGTCTGTTCCAGCGCCGCGACCGCAGCGGCAAGCAGCGGATGGTCCGGCGGCACGGCATAGGCGCCGCCCTCCCCCCGGTCCGCGTAGGTCTCGAGCGTGGCATAGGCCGGCAGATGCACGCGTAGATGGTCGATTACCGCCTGTTTGGCGTGCCGCGGATCCTGCCCCGGAACAAGGCGCATGGTGAGTTTGGCGAAAGCCTCGTTGGGGATCACGGTCTTGGAGCCTGCCCCGGTATATCCGCCCCACATGCCGTTTACGTCGAGCGTGGGAC
>JAGXHD010000230.1 GCA_024636395.1 Sulfitobacter sp. | reverse complement strand
GTTTTCGGGGGCGGGAAAGCCTGCGAAAACGTCGATGTCCTCGGCCATCATCGCACCGAGCGCGGCGGTCGGGTCGGAGATGAACTTGAGGGTGGCACCGGTGAGGACGGCGGGCGTGCCCCAGTACCCATCATAGCGCGACAACTGGATTTCGTCGCCCTGGGTCCAGCTGTCGAACTTGAAGGCACCCGTGCCGATCGGGGTTTGTTTGATCCCCTCTATGCTCTCTGGTGCCACGATCACGGCGTCGCCCCAAGCGAGGTTGAAAAGCATCATGCCGTTGGGTTCGGACAGCTTTATTTCGACCGTTGCGGGGTCGATCACGTTGACCTCGGATATCGCGGCATAGAGCGCTTTTTGTGCGTTCGCGCTGTCATCCGCGCCGATGCGGTCGAGGGAGAATTTCACATCCTCCGCGTCCATCGTGGTGCCATCATGGAAAGTGACGCCCTCATTCAGGGTGAAGGTATAGGTCAGGCCATCCTCGGAGATCTCCCAGCTTTTGGCGAGGCCGGGGATCACGGCGCCGGTGCTGTCAAAGCGGGTAAGCCCCTCGAACACGTTTGCATAAAGCACGGAATCGATGGCGCCTGCTGCGGCGCTGGTGGGGTCGAGGTGCGGCGGCTCAAGCTGGATCGCGACGATGATATCGTCTTTAGCCAGCGCGGCCCCGGCCAGCAGAGCGGCGGCGCCGAGCCCCAGTGCGAGTGATTTGAACATGAGAGTCTCCCTCGTTGTGTTTGCGAAAGGGTAGGTGACCGCGCGCGCCGTGGCTAGGACAAACCTTGCGGCAACGCGAGCGCTGGGGTACGCGTGCCGCCTTTGGTGGACGGAGGTTTTGTATGGCTGTTTTGGGTGTGGATTTCGGGACGTCGAACTCAGCGGCGGGTGTCGCGCGGGACGGTGTGCCGCAGCTGGTCGCGCTTGAGGCGGACCAGATGACTTTGCCTACGGCGGTCTTTTTCGATTTTGACGCCAAGCGGATGCTGATCGGTTCAGCCGCCGGCGAGGCGCTGCTGGCCGGCGAGGAGGGGCGCTATATGAGGGCGCTCAAAAGCCTGCTGGGCGCGCCCTTGATGCGCGAAAAGCGTAATCTGCTAGGTGAAAAGCTGGATTTCATCGACGTGGTGGCGCGGTTTCTGGCGCGGGTGAAGGCGGCGGCGGAAAAGCACACTGGCGAGCGGTACGAGCGGGCCCTGTCGGGGCGTCCGGTGCGGTTTCACGGCGAGGACGCCCGCAATGCGCAGGCGGAGGTGGATCTGCGCGAGGCGTATTTGCGTGCGGGATTTGAGGATGTGGCTTTCATGTATGAGCCGGAAGCGGCTGCATTGGCCAACCGTGCGGTACTTGCGCAGGGCGATCTGGGGCTGATCGTGGACATCGGGGGCGGGACATCGGATTTTACGCTGTTTCGCAACGGCGTGGAGGCGATCGATATTCTGGCGAGCTACGGCGTGCGCTTGGGCGGGACTGACTTCGACCGTGCCCTGAGCCTCGAGACGGTGATGCCGCTGCTGGGACGCGGCAGCGAGATCCGCCATGCCTTCGGCAGTGAGACGCATACCGCACCCGCGACGATTTTTAACGATCTGGCGACGTGGCAGAAGATCCCGTTTCTCTACGCGCCCGACAGCAGGCGGCTGGCAAAGGATCTGGCGCAATATGCGGTGGAGCCGGAGAAGCTGGCGCGGCTGGTCTCTGTGCTGGGTGATGAGCTGGGGCATGATATTGCCTTTGCGGTCGAGGCCGGAAAAATCGCGGCGAATGGCGGCGGCGTGGGCGAGATTGACTTGCGCGTGGTCGAGCGCGGGCTGCGCGTGCCGCTCGGCGGGGCGCTGGTCGAGGAGATGTTGGCGCCGATGGCGCAGGAGATGGGGGAGGCGGCGCTGGCCTGCGTGGCGCAGGCGGGTGTTGCGCCTGACGAGGTCACGCATCTGGTGTTTGTGGGCGGGTCCAGCCTGATGCAGGTCACGCGCGGGTCGCTTGAAGCCGTGTTTCCGGGCGCGCAGGTGCATCATGGCTCTGCGCTGACGGCCATTGTGGACGGGCTCAGCCTTGCGTCGGCAACTGCATTTGACTGAGCGGCTTCACCCTTTCGGGAGCAGAAGCGTTTCCAGCGCGGCGCCCATGACGCAGGCGCTGTCGATCATGTCCTCGACGCCGATCCATTCGTCGGGTTTATGCGCCAGTTCCAACACGCCCGGCCCATAGGCGATGCAGTTTTTCAGCTTGCCGATGCGGTCGATGTGCTTCTGGTCGTAGGTGCCTGGGGACGCGACATATTGCGGGGCTTTGCCCATCACGTCCTGAATTGCCTGTGCGACGGTGCGCACGACGGGCGCCTCTCGGTCGGTCATGGAGGGCAGGACGGAGTTGATCTCGGTCAGCTCGTAGTCGAAATCGGCGCGGCTGGTCCGCAGGCCCTCCAGCAGGGCGGTGACTTCGTCCCTGACCTGATCGAGGGGCTCCTCCGCCAGAAAGCGGCGGTCAATGGTGATGCGGCAGCTGTCGGGGACGCAGTGAGAGGGCAGACCATCGAAATCTGCGTCCTGTTCCTTGGCGCCGCCGTGGATGGAGTTGATGTTCATCGTCGAGCTGCGCGCGCCTTCGGGGACCACGGGCATGTCAGTGGTGCGCAGGGCCATTGCGGGAAAGAGCTTGGCCTCGAACTCGGACAGGACGGCGCCCATGTGGCGCACGGCGCAATCACCGAGGAACGGCATGGAGCCATGGGCGATCTCGCCTTTCGTCTCGATCTCGGCCCACCAGCCACCGCGATGGCCGAGGCAGATGCGATCCTTGTTGAGCGGCTCCGGGATGATGACGTGCTGAACTCGGGTGGGCGCGAAATAGCCCTGCTCCGCCAGATACGCGACACCGCCGTAGCCGCCTGATTCCTCGTCCGCCGTGCCGGAAATCTCGATGGCGCCCGCAAAATCACTGTAGGTCTCGATGAAGGCTTCCGCCGCGATGATGGACGTGGCTAGGCCCCCTTTCATGTCGCAGGCGCCGCGGCCGTAGATCTTGCCGTCGTTCAACTCCCCGCCGAAGGGGTCGAAGGTCCAGCCTCGACCGACCTCGACCACGTCCGTGTGGCTGTTGAAATGAACGCAATCGCCCGTGCGTGTCCCCTCGCGGCGGGCGACGATGTTCCAGCGGGGGTATTTCGTGCTGTCGCCGGGAGTGCCATGAGCGCGGATCAGCTGCGTCTCGAAACCGTGCGACTTGAGCCTGCGATCGAGATATTCGCAAATCGCAAGGTAATCCTGACCGGGCGGATTGAGGGTGGGGATGCGAATGAGATCCTGGGTGAGGGCGATCAGATCGTCGCGTTTGGCGGTAATGGCGCGCGAAAGGGGAGTCATAGCGCTTGGTCCTTTGTAACGTTTCGGAAGGATAATATACGGAAATGTGCTGCAATCGCCCTATCATTGCTCTTGGGCGAGGCAGTGCAAGGGCCGAATGGTTCGCTTGGCCTTGGCAACACAGCTGCAGGTGTGATTTGAACGCGATGTGTACAAAAGACGAAAGGGCGGCATGACTGAAAGCTCAATATCAACGGGACCGTTTCACAAACTGGTGAGAATTTGGGCGGCGCTGCGCGATGGCTTCTTGCAGATCGGCGAGACGAACCTTGCGCTCGTCTCGGCGGGTGTTGGATTTTTCGGGATGCTCTCGCTGTTTCCGGCGATTGCCGCGCTGATCGCTGTGATGAGCCTGTTGTCGGATCCTGACGTTGTAGTGGCGCAGCTCGAACAGATGCAGGGGTTTTTGCCGCAGGATGTGTATCAGATCATCCGGACGCAGGTCGAAAGCCTCGTCAGGACAAGCCCTGATACTCTGGGCTGGGCCGGTATCATCTCGATTTCAGCGGCGCTTTGGTCGGCGCGGGCCGGTGTAGCCGCGATGATGACTGGGCTCAACGCGGTGCACGGCGAGAAAAACCGTGCCACCGCCTCGCATTACCTGCGCGCGCTTTTGCTAACCTTTGCGCTGGTTGGCGTGGGTGTTGTGGCGCTGATCACGCTGGTTGTTGTGCCTGTGGTGCTGGCCTTTTTCCCGCTGGGCGGCGTCGCGGGTGTGCTGGCGGAGGCGTTGCGCTGGGCCATCGCGGTGTCGGTATTGCTGGCGGGGGTGAGCGTGCTCTACCGTTATGGCCCCAATCGCGGCAAACCACATCGGCGTTCCGTTCGATACGGCGCTGTGACAGCTGTCGTCAGCTGGGCACTGCTGTCGATCGGGTTTTCTTACTATGTGGCAAATTTCGGAAATTATAACCAGGTTTACGGCTCAATTGGCGCCGTCATCGCGATGCTCGTCTTTTTGTGGCTCAGC
The DNA here is from genome assembly GCA_024636395.1 of Sulfitobacter sp. Lineage (GTDB taxonomy): Bacteria > Pseudomonadota > Alphaproteobacteria > Rhodobacterales > Rhodobacteraceae > JAGXHD01. Next base: position 3,013 of record JAGXHD010000230.1, on the reverse strand, counting down.
AGTTTTCTCATCCTGCTGGGCGCTGTCGTAAATGCTCAAGTGGAGAAACATGTGTACGGCGTCGAGACCCCTGACGGAACATCGCCGTTCGACGATTTGCCCGAGGCGGATGCCGAAGAAGTCGTTGATCAAACGCCGCAGAACCCGCTGCCTTAGCGGCGGGTGCTGGATCCGGCTTTAACGCCCGTCATGAAAGCGCTCATGAGGCTGTCGACCGTTGCAGTCGCGGGCGGTTGATGTTGGATGTGGCTGCGCTTGCGCGATGAGACGACGCCGAAACCGATCAGTCCCGCGCCGGTATACACGGCGGCGAGGATGATGGCCGCGTTCAGCGGTGTCGTCTGTGTGAGCAAGAACATCCATGCTGCGAGGGTCCAGAAGCCGAGCCCGATACACAGCGCAAACGATGCGATCAAGCCTATCCCGGCGGTGCCGGCGGCATGTTTTGTCTTTGCGATCACGGGATCGAACATATCAGCGACGTGACGCGATCATGCCGACCAAGAACCCGAGACCGGCTGCGAGGCCGATGGAGGTCGCGGGCTGGGTGCGGACGAAGTCTTCTGCCTGCAGCTGTGCTTCGGTCGCTTTCATTTTAGCGGAAGCCGTGGCTGCCTCGGTTTTTGCGACGCCGAAATCCGCGAGTGTGTGTGTCAGCTTAGACAGATCACTCTTCAGAGTGTCGATCTGTGCAGCAAGATCATCGACAGTGATTTCTTTTCCGCCGGTGAGTGAAGATACGTTTGCTTTGGCCATGATATAAGCTCCTTTTTTTCTGTTGCGTTGACGATAAAACGCACGAACGGCTGGATTGTTCCCTTGCCGTAAAAAACCCCGCCGTTTCGGGCGGGGTTTTGGAAATTCGAGCTTCCCTGTGGTTTCAGGCGTGCAGCGTTTCTGTCGAGGAGAAGAACATCGCCTGGCTTACGGCCGAGATCACCTGATCTTCGGTGTAGGGCTTGGAAATCAGGAACGCCGGTTCCGGTTTGTCACCAGTCAGCAGGCGCTCTGGGAACGCCGTGATGAAAATCACGGGGCGCTGGCCCAGTTCGGTCAGAATATCGTTTACCGCATCAATGCCCGATGAGTTGTCTGCGAGCTGGATATCCGCAAGGATGAGGTCGGGCACCTCGGCGCGGCTCAGCTTTACTGCCTCGTCGCGCGTGCGGGCGATCCCCGTGATGCGGTGACCCATATCGGCGACGATGCCTTCGATATCCATTGCGATCACAGCTTCATCCTCGATGATCATCACCGACCCCATGACGCTGTCGGCCATCTCGCTGCGCGCGATGCTGACCAGTTCTTCGGCCTCTGATGCTTCGACGCCGATGATCGTGCCGATGTCACCGTAAGAGAACCCCTCGATCGTGTAGAGCAAAAGCGCTTCGCGGCTGTTGTTGGTCAGTTTCGCCAGATGCTTTTGTGCTTTCGCTCGGCTGCCCTGCTCCCCCTCTTCGATCGGGGCACCGGCACTCGCCCAAATTCTGTAGAGGACACGGAACAAACCGGTCTTTACGTCAGTTCCATCCAAGACGGAACGATCTGTCAGGATTGCTTCGAGCGAAGCGGCGGCGAAACTGTCGCCGCTGGTTTGGCTGCCGGTCAGAGCGCGGGCGTAGCGGCGCAAGTAGGGGATAAAGGTCCCGAGCTGGTCGCTTACGCTCTGGGTTGCATTTGCATCACTCATTCGCCGTCGTCCTTTTTTTATCTCTATTCCGGAACCAAACGCGAATAGGCTGCGTTAGGTTCCCAATAGGGGCTTAATTAATGCATTATTATTTGTGGTCGAGGTTGAATGACGGTTCAAAAACAAAACAAGTCCGGTGACGGCGTTATTGATGAGAACCTGCGCCGGGTGTACGAGGAAGCGGTCGAGGAAGGTATTCCGGACCGTTTCAAATCGCTGTTGGAGCAGCTGAAGCAACAAGATAACGATCAAGGCCGGTCACAATGAGTGCGCCTGACGTAGCTGCAGATCCACGCGACGAGCTGGTGGAGCATTTGCCTGCCATGCGTGCGTTCGCAATTTCTCTGACGCGCAACGGCGCAATCGCAGATGATATGGTTCAGGATACGCTTGTGAAGGCGTGGACGAATATCGACAAATTCCAAGTCGGCACCAACATGCGCGCATGGCTCTTCACGATCCTGCGGAACACCTACTATTCCTCACGCCGCAAAGCCAAGCGCGAAGTATCGGATGTGGATGGTATCTTTACCGAGAGTCTGGCGGAGAAGCCCGCTCATGACGGTCATTTGCAGATGAATGACTTCCGTGTTGCGCTGGCCAAGCTCAAGGATGAGCAACGCGAGGCTCTGCTGCTGATCGGCGCGCTTGGCTTCTCCTATGAGGAAGCCGCGGAAACATGCGGCGTCGCCGTGGGGACGATCAAGAGCCGGACCAACCGGGCGCGCAAGCAACTGGCGGAGTTGATGGGCTTGAATGAAAACGAGGCGATGGAGATGACCGACGATGCGACGATGTCGGTGCTCTCGGCATCGAAAGTATCAAGTTTTTAAATAATGACATCAGGGTTTCTGAGCAACAGCCTGTTTGGTGGGCTGGCCTTTAGGGTACTGCTGTTTTTATCATTGGCGCTGTTGCCCATCGGCCTCATCGCGGTGATACAAACCAAGCAGATCGCTGATCAAAGTCAGCGGTCTGCTGAGCTGTCTTTAATCGCGGTGACAGAGCAGGCTGCCGCAACGGAGCGTACGCTGCTGCAAGAAGCGCTCGGCGCCGGGCGTGCCCTTACCTCAGTCGTGCGGCTGGTTCACGATGAGCCGATCCAATGCTCGGATTTTCTGAAAAGCTACAAAGAAGAAAACGTAAACTATCGTCTGGTCGGGTTCGTGAAGATGGATGGCATGATGGACTGTTCCTCGACGCAGCAGACCTATCAGCTGAAAGAGTCCGTGTACCTCAAACGGGCGTTGGAGCGCCCCGGCGATATGGTGACCGCAACGGAGCGTGGCGCCATCTCCGGGGCTCCCGTTGTGATCGTGACCG
>JAGXHD010000229.1 GCA_024636395.1 Sulfitobacter sp. | reverse complement strand
GGCGGAAGAGGCGACAGGCACGAACACATGATCATGGTGAAAGGCCGCCACCATGTTGCAGGGGATGCCGTGCTGGGCCAGGGCGCCCGCCACGGCAGCGGTCAGTCCAACCCCGTCGAGCGCTGAATAGACGGCAAGAGTGATGCCGTGCATCGGTGCGGTGACGTCGAAACCGGCCTTAGCGGCCAGATCGACAGGCAGGATCATCGAAGTGCCTTCGGCCTCGGCAAAGACACCTTGCGCCTGAGGGGCAAGATCGTGGACCTGCGCAGGATCATCCGTGGTTGCAAAGACATATTCGCCCGCCGTGCGCCGGGGCGCCATACCTGCGATCATATCCTGCGCGCTATGGGCGATATCGGGCATGTCTGAGGGCCTTTTGGGTTACCCCTGAAGGGATTTCACGCCGATCTCATCCTCTGCCTGCGCCTTGATCGCCAAGGCAGCGGCATAGGCACCTGCAGCGGTAGTGTAGTAAGGGATCCGGTCAAAGAGGGCGATGGAGCGGATGCTTTTGCTGTCCTCGATGGCCTGCGCGCCTTCGGTGGTGTTCATCACCAGATGGATCTGCTCGTCTTTCATCATATCGGTGATATCGGGGCGACCTTCGTAGACTTTGTTCACGATTTGGCAGGGAATCTCGTGCTTTGATAGCCATGCGGCGGTGCCGCGGGTCGCGACGATCGTGAAGCTCTGCGCGGTGAGGATGCGGGCGGCTTTGAGCACATCGGCGGTTTTGTCAGCGTCTTTGATGGAAAGGAACGCGTTGCCGGTGCGGGGCAGCATGGTGCCTGCGCCCATTTGCGCCTTCAGGAAGGCCCGGGGGAAATCGCGGTCCCAACCCATAACCTCGCCAGTGGAGCGCATCTCGGGGCCGAGAATCGTATCGACACCGGGGAACCGGGCGAAGGGGAGGACGGCCTCCTTGACGGAGAACCATGGCATGTTGGGATCCGCCAGCGTCATGGGATCGCCCAGCGGCAGCACGTCGTCGTAGGCGGCGTTGGCATCGTAGGGCGCGCGCAACGGAAAGTTGCTGAGCGGCTCTCCGGCCATGATGCGGGCGGCGATGGAGGCGATCGCCGAGTCGGTGGCTTTGGCGACGAAGGGGACGGTACGCGACGCGCGGGGGTTCACTTCGATAAGGAAGATCTCCTCGACGCCGTCCGCGTCAGGTTTGACGGCGAACTGGATGTTCATGAGGCCGACGACGTTGAGCGCCTTGGCGAGTGCTTTGGTCTGGACCTCGACCTCGGCGATGATTTCGCGGCCGAGCGAATAGGGCGGGAGCGAGCAGGCAGAATCGCCGGAGTGGACGCCCGCTTCCTCGATGTGCTGCATGATGCCCGCAACGTGAACATCGGTGCCGTCGCTCAGCGCGTCCACGTCAAGCTCTACCGCGCCCGACAGATAGCTGTCGAGGAGCACGGGACTGTCGCCGGAGACGACGACGGCCTCGGAGATGTAGCGCTCGAGACTGGCCTGATCGCGCACGATCTCCATGGCGCGGCCGCCGAGCACGTAGGAGGGGCGGATCACGAGGGGGAAGCCGATCTTTTTGGCGATCTAGAAGGCTTCCAAGTCTGAATGGGCGATCCCGTTGTTGGGCTGCTTGAGGCCGAGAGATTTGACCAGATCGGCGAAGCGCTCACGGTCCTCGGCGAGATCGATCATATCTGGGGTAGTGCCGAGGATCGGGATGCCCTCATCGTGGAGCGCCTGCGCGATTTTCAGCGGCGTCTGGCCGCCGAACTGGACGATGACGCCGTGTAGCGTGCCATTATCTTGCTCGACGCGCAGGATCTCCATGACGTGCTCGAACGTGAGCGGCTCGAAATAAAGCCGGTCGGAGGTGTCGTAATCGGTCGAGACGGTCTCGGGGTTGCAGTTGACCATGATCGTCTCGTAGCCCGCATCAGTGAGGGCATAGCAGGCGTGGCAGCAGCAATAATCGAACTCAATCCCCTGACCGATGCGGTTTGGTCCACCGCCGAGGATGACGACCTTTTTGCGGTCTGAGGGCCGGGCTTCGCATTCCACGTCGCCCATCATCGGGGTTTCGTATGTCGAGTACATATAGGGTGTTTGCGCCTCGAATTCGGCGGCGCAGGTGTCGATGCGCTTGAACACGGCTTTGACGCCGAGGCCAAGGCGCGCGGTCCGGACCTGTTTTTCGGTCTTGCCGGTGAGGATAGCGAGACGGGCATCGGTGAAGCCCATCATCTTGAGATGGCGCAGGGCTGCCTCATCGGTGGGCAGACCGCTTTCGCGCACGGCATCTTCCGCCTCGACGATTTCACGGAAGCGCGCGAGAAACCAAGGATCGAACATCGTGGTGGCGTGGATGTCGTCGTCCGACATGCCGTGGCGCATGGCCTGCACGATGGTGCGCATGCGGTCGGGCGTGGTCTTGGCGATGGCTTTCGTGAGGGCGGCGCGGTTGTCGGCGGCCTCGTCGGGCAGATCTGAATTGAAGCCCGGAATGGTGATCTCGTCGAAGCCGGTGAGGCCGGATTCCATGGAAGCGAGCGCTTTTTGCAAGGACTCGTGTATGGTGCGGCCGATGGCCATGGCTTCGCCCACGGATTTCATCGCGGTGGTGAGGTAGGGCTCGGAGCCGGGGAATTTCTCGAAGGCGAATTTGGGGATCTTCGTCACAACGTAGTCGATGGTGGGCTCGAAGCTTGCTGGTGTGACGCCCGTGATGTCGTTGTCGAGCTCGTCGAGCGTGAAGCCCACAGCGAGTTTGGCTGCGATCTTGGCGATGGGGAAGCCGGTGGCCTTGGATGCCAGCGCGGAGGAGCGTGACACGCGGGGGTTCATCTCGATCACGACCATGCGGCCATCGGCGGGGTTGATCGCCCATTGCACGTTGGAGCCGCCGGTCTCCACCCCGATTTCGCGCAGCACGGCGATCGAGTGGTTACGCATGATCTGGTATTCTTTGTCCGTGAGCGTGAGCGCGGGTGCAACCGTGATGCTGTCGCCGGTGTGCACGCCCATCGGGTCAACGTTTTCGATGGCGCAGACGATGATGGCGTTGTCGGCGGTGTCGCGCACGACCTCCATCTCGAATTCCTTCCAGCCCAGCAGGGACTCGTCGATTAGGATCTGGCCCATGGGCGAGGCATCCATGCCCGAGCGGCAGTAGAACTCATAATCCTCGCGGTTGTACGCGACGCCACCGCCCGTGCCGCCCATCGTGAAGGCAGGGCGGATGATGGCGGGTAGACCGATTTCCTCAAGCGATTCCAGTGCGATTAACACGCCCGCGGCGAGGTCTTTCTTGCCGTTTGCGTCCTTGGGGGCTGTGCAGATGGTGGCCTTCGGGTTCTCGATGCCCAGACGGTCCATCGCCTCGCGAAAGAGCTTGCGATCCTCGGCCATCTCGATGGCTTCGCGCTTTGCACCGATCATTTCAACGCCATATTTCGCCAGCACGCCCATCTCTTCGAGTGCCAGCGACGTGTTCAGGCCGGTCTGGCCTCCCATGGTGGGCAGCAGCGCGTCGGGGCGCTCTTTCTCGATGATCTTTGCGACGATTTCGGGTGTGATCGGCTCGATATAGGTGGCATCGGCGAGTCCAGGGTCGGTCATGATGGTGGCGGGGTTGGAGTTCACGAGGATGACGCGGTAGCCTTCCTCCTTGAGTGCCTTGCAAGCCTGTGCGCCTGAGTAATCAAACTCGCAGGCTTGTCCGATGACGATGGGCCCTGCACCAATGATCATGATCGACTTGATGTCGGTTCTCTTTGGCATGGCGTAGGGCCCCCTATGATGCAGCAAATTTTCTGGGTTATAGGCCCTGTGTGGCGGTGTGCAAGGTAGAATCATGGAGCGAGGCTGCGTCTGAACCGAAGGTAAGTTGAGGGTTCCGATTTTGATGGCGGATTGTGTGACAGCAGTCGTTCCGCTTATTGATGAACTGGTCTCATGACTATTGAAGGCCTGCTTCGATCCTCGGTTGAGTACTGCTACGCCTCGTGGGAATGTCTGCGAGACAGTAACTCGCTTTGGAACGGGACGGCATTTGCTAAATTCAGGTGAAATACCTCGCCTGACTGTATGCCATGAATCAGGGGAATGGGGACGAATGGAGCATATTGCGCGGTGTTTCTGCGGGCAGGTCTCTCTTGTTGCCCAGGGGGATCCGGCACTCCAATGTTATTGCCATTGTACCAGCTGCCGGAAATGGTCTGGACAGCCCGTCACCGCGTGCATTCTGTGGCCTGAAGACCGGGTCCACTTCGTACTGGGCAAAGAGCTGTTGCGTCGTTTTTCCATCACGGATCATCACGAGGGTGGGAAGTTCAGCTGTGTCGCTTGCGGCGGGGCAGTCTGTACTTTCTTACCCGGTGCCCGAATGTTCGATATTTTTGCAGGTGTTCTGGAGGCGTTTGACTTTCAACCTACGAAACACCTCAACTATGCCGAACGGGTGATCCGCTTGCCCGACGGCTTGCCGAAGTACCGCGATATGCCTGAACACTCCGGGGGAAGCGGCGTGCTGATTGCGGAGTGATTTTTTTGCCTTAACGGCAAACCGCAGAGCTTCCGCTTGGCCGACTGTGAGCAGTCAAGATCTGCGGCGCTCACGCATCCAGATAGGCGCGCACCGCTGCTTCGAACTCGCGCGGTTTGTCTGCGTGGAGCCAGTGGCCCGCCCCGGGCAGTTTGGCGAAGCGGGCGGCAGGGAACAGTGATTTGATCCGGTCGCGATACTCGGGGAGCACGTAATCGCTGTTGCCGCCGGTCAAAAAGAGGGTGGGGTTTTGGAAGATGCCTGTGATCTCGGGGAAGCCGATGATCTTGGGCATTTCGGCCTCCAGCGTGTCGAGATTGAGCAACCAGCGTTTGCCCGCCACATCCAGCGACTGGGTAAAGAAGCTTTGCAGGGCGGGCTCGACGCCCTGAGCGCCCAGCTGTTCGGCGGCCTCGGAGCGGCGGGTTACGGTGCCCAGATCCACACCGCGCATTGCGGTGATGTGGTGGGCTTGTGTGTGATTATAGGGGACGGGCGCGATATCGGCCACGATCAGGCGGCGGATCAGCCCGGGATGGCGCAGCGCGAGCACCATCGCCGCTTTGCCACCCATGGAATGGCCGCACAGATCGACGGGGCCGCCGATGTGCGCGATGAGCCCGGCAAGGTCTTCCGCCATGTCGTCATAGCTTTGCGTGGTCTCGCGGGGGCTTGTCCCGTGGTTGCGCATGTCTGGGGTGATGATGCGGCGCGTGTCGGACAGGCGCTTGGCGATCACTCCCCAATTGCGCCCCGAGCCATAGAGGCCATGGGCGATGATCAGGGGCGGGCGGGCGGCGGTGCTCTCGCCGAATTCGGTAAAGCTCAACATGAGAACAGACGTAGCGGCATTGCGGCGCGGGGGCCAGCGGCTTAGACATATGGGATGATCACGCAGAAGGATATGGCTGCCAGATCGCGCAGGCTGCGCGGGATGATGCAGCAGAAGCTGGGCGTGCGGGGGGGAGACCTGCGCCAGGCGCTTGCGCGCGCGGGCCGACGGCTTCCGCTGCGCGTGCGCAGGCATTGTACTGCCCTGATCCGGGCGGAGATGCTGGCGCAGAATCCCAAGACGGCGCGACAGGTCGATGCGGATGCGGTCGAGCGCGATTACGAGGCCGTGCGCGCCTATCTAGCGGGCCTCGATGTGGGCGACATGCGCAAGGCGCGGCTTTTGAGCATTGCCGCTGCAGTGGCCGCAAACCTGATTATGGTGGCCGTGTTGTTCGTGGGCTGGCTGTGGTGGCGCGGCTACGTCTAGGGTTGGTATTGCGCGTCTGTGACGTGCTCCATCCATGTGACAGCGGAGCCGTCGAGCTCTTCTTGCAACGCGATATGGGTCATCGCCACATCGGGCGATGCGCCGTGCCAGTGCTTCTCGCCGGGCTCGAAGAAGATGGTGTCGCCGGGGCGGATCGTCTCTATGGGACCGCCCTCGCGCTGCGCGTGCCCAAGGCCTGCCGTCACGATCAAGGTCTGGCCCAGTGGATGGGTGTGCCAAGCGGTCCGCGCGCCTGGCTCGAACGTGACAGTGAGGCCGCGCAGGCGGGCAGGGGCCGGGGCGGTGATCAGCGGATCAAATCGCACGGTGCCAGTGAAATACTCTGCGGGGCCTTTGGCGGATGGTCGGGAGCCTGCGGGGTGGATGATCATGGGCGCGTCCTTTGTTTCTGTTGTGTTGCTAACACAGTGGCTCAGTCAGAGAGATATGGGAAGGGATAGGGGACGCGCGAACGTCCGCTGGATTGGGTTGCGGGGAAATTATGAGTAGTGTCGTGACGCTGAATTTTGACCGAATTGAAGCCTGATACTGACCAAAGCCTCAGCTTCCGCGTGTGCTGCACGATAGGCCCCGAAGACAAGCCCGCGCACCCATGTCAGAGCGGGATTGTTTGCTGTCCGCAAGGACCAAAAGAAGCATGCGCGAAATGGTGGCAATCGTTTGATCGCTGGAAGGGGAACCAGTCCGTAGGTCTCCATGTCCCATGCCATAATCTCGGGCGGTAAGGTCGCAATCGGATCACTTGCAGCAAGCAAAGGCCCTACGGCTGAAAACTCCGATATCCGCGTGGCAATCCGCCGATCCGATGCCGTTTCGGGAGCAGCTTCGTCTACGGGACTCATTGTCGATTGCGACCTTGATATGTCCATAGCGGTTCCATGCGTTGAGGCCCCATTTCGATATCGGCGGATGGTCCGCACGCACAAAACTCATGAATGTCATCGGCGGAATTTATGCCTCCTCGACCCCGTCAGAAAGCCTACGGTCACCGCCAAGATGGGCCAGATCGAGAAGGCCTTCCGCGACGGCTCATAAATCTTCGCCGGTGCGCCCAGCCACTCGATGTTGATGTTCGGGCCAGAGTGTTGAATCTTGCTCACGACGTCCGAAAGAGTCTTTGCCGAGATTGGGCAAGCGATGCGGAAAGAGCGCGCGCTGAACATCGGATCGAATGGCGCGGGCAGTTGCAGAACCCGCCTGCTAGCGCTGAGGATCGGCCGAATATCCTCGATCAATTTAAGGGCAAACGGGCTGGCTTGCATGCGCCTCCCAACCTTGACCATCAAGGGATCGCCGACCTGTTCTCGCAGAGGGGCAAGTGTGTGGCCAACGGCCGATGGCGTTTTGTTGAGCTTGGTTGCCGCGCCTGTAACGCTGCCTTCCAGCATGAGTGCTTCGAAGACCACGAGAAGATTGAGGTCGATCCGGTGGTGCCTAATTTCTTTCATGAGCGCTGAAAACCATTCGTCTGAGTGACATCAAGATTAGGCGCAATCTAATCTTACTTCACAAATAATTATCAGAGAAACGAAAGCACCCGTTCCAATGGGATTGAAAGTTATTGGTTCAGACTTCGGCCGCACAGGCACGAGGTCTACGAAAATGGCAATTGGACAACTCGGCTTCGGGCCGTGTCACCAGATGACCGAGATCGCCGACGCTCCGGACCAGCATGCCTTTTGGCAGACCCAGGCCGAAGGCCAAGAGGTCGACTGGGTGGAGGTTTTTGCCAGATACCAATCGCAGGTGAATTTCCCCGGCACACTGTCCGGCACGCGCTTTCGATTGCATTCCCGGACGCCAACGTGCTCCATACCCAGCGTCCTGAAGAAGCATGATGGCCAGCTACTCGGGCACTATCAACAAGCTCTGGATGCACAGGACGCGACTGGACATGCCACCGCCGATTGCCGCAATCTTTGAAACGAAGGTTAAAATTGTCGTACAGGACCTGATCGGTGGCACCGACCGCGACAGCGCGATCACTGCCTATCGGCGCAACAACGAAAAGGTATGCGACACGATCCCGGCGGACAGGTTGCTTGTATTCGTGCCGAGCGATGGCTGGGAGCCCCTGTTCCGGCTCCTTGGCGTATACATCCCTGAAGGCGCCTTCCCGGGCAGCCATGCACGGGATGGGTTCTGGGCCCATTTTGGGGGTGAGCCCGCTGAGGTCTAGCCACCAGTTCTCCCGCTATATACCAATAGCTCTCGTTCAATTCATGGGGTCGAGCGGTAGCAAAGTCATGCACAGCGGAATTTGAACATTTAACACCAAAGGCCCCTGCATCGCTGCCGGGGCCTTCTTTCGTTCAGGTGCCTGCCTTTACAGGTTCGGGTAGATCGGGAAGCGGGCGCACATGGCCTCGACTTCCGCTTTTACCTTCGCCTCGACGGCCCCGTTTCCTTCTTCGCCGTTTGCGGCAAGACCATCAACGACTTCGATGATCCAGTCCGCGATCTGGCGGAATTCGGCCTCGCCAAAGCCGCGCGTGGTGCCTGCGGGCGAGCCGAGGCGGATGCCGGAGGTGACCATGGGCTTTTCGGGATCAAACGGCACGCCGTTTTTGTTGCAGGTGATGTTCGCGCGCTCCAGCGCCTTCTCTGTGGCGTTGCCCTTGACGCCCTTTCGGCGCAGATCGACCAGCAGCACGTGGGTGTCGGTGCCGTGGGTGATCGTGTCGAGACCGCCTTTGATCAGCTGATCGGAGAGGGCCTGAGCGTTTTTGATGACTTGTTTGATATAGGTCTTGAAGGAGGGGTCGAGCGCTTCGCCGAAGGCCACGGCCTTGGCGGCGATAACGTGCATCAGCGGACCGCCCTGAATGCCGGGGAAGATGGCGGAGTTGAACTTCTTGGCCAGCGCCTCATCGTTGGTGAGGATCATGCCGCCGCGCGGGCCGCGCAGGGTTTTGTGGGTGGTCGTGGTGGCCACGTGGACGTGCGGGAACGGGTTGGGGTATTCGCCTGCCGCGATGAGGCCCGCGAAATGGGCCACGTCCGCCAGCAGATAAGCGCC